>DAOUWT010000301.1 GCA_030666985.1 Chloroflexota bacterium | reverse complement strand
TGCTAGAGCGCAGAGAATGAGCTCACACCGCTCGAGGGGGAACGCCAGTTCCCACGGATTGAATACCGCAGGATCTGCCGATCCTGCTAGAGCGAAGGAAATGCACACTCTACGCTCGAGGGGGAACGCCCCAAGCTGCTCGAGGGGGAACGCCAGTTCCCACGGATTGGATACCGCAGGATCTGCCGATCCTGCTAGAGCCTGGATTTTGTCATTAGCAGCGGCCCTGACCTTTGCAGGCCTATTCCTGGTTCACTACCGCACAACGGCTTTCCTGGGAGTAGCTTTGCTGGCCTACGCGCTGGTAGAAATTCTCTTTCCCCACAAGACAGATAAAGAATCTCGTCTCGACATCTTCAAAAATCTCGCTATCCCTCTCCTTCCCGCCGGGCTGCTGGCCGGGCTGCTGACCGCTCCCTGGCTCTTCCCCACCATCTCCGGGCTAATTCTCCCCAAGTCTCAGGCTTGGAGCGGAGAAGTCAAGGCCTTATTCGCGGACTTCGTGCCCCGCTACCTGACGGCCGGGCTGGGAACTTATACCCTCGTCCTGGCCGGGCTGGGACTGGGATTGGCCTTCTTACGCAAAAAACGCTTTGCCCTCACCCTTACAATTTGGATCGTGATTCTCTTCGCTCTGGCCAACGTGGGGGCCTTAGCCCTGCCCGGATTCGGCTTCATCAACAACGCTTCTGTGGAAATCAGCCTCTTTATGCCCATCTCCCTTTTGGGCGGGTACCTGATCCAAGAGATCATTGATTTTAGTCTCAGCAAATTGCGCAAGGGCTGGAAGGCAGCTGCCCGGTGGGGGTTTGGGCTGCTGCTGGCGGCGGCGACCGTCTTCGGCGTCCGGGACATCCTGACTGTCCTCAACCCCAGCACGGTCTTCTTCCACGCCGCTGACCGTGAAGCTGTCGCGTGGATCAAGGAGAACATCCCCGCCCAAGAGACAATTGCCCTCAATCCCACCGGCTGGGGCTACGGCCTCTCGCGGGGAGAAGACGGCGGCTTTTGGATTTCTCCCTTGGCCGGGAACCAAACCATGCCCCCTCCCGTGCTCTACGGCCTGGGCGCGGAGAAACGTCTCTACGTCAATCAATTCGTCACCGCCGTACAGACTACGCATCAAAACCCCGGCGAGCTGGCCCAAGTCCTGACCGGCTACGGGGTGCGCTTCCTCTACCTGGGGCGGCATGGGGGAATTCTGTCACCAACACTACTGAGAGAGAGCGAGTATTTTGCGCCTGTTTATGAAGGTGAGGGGACGTGGGTGTTCGAGGTGGTGGGGGTTCCGTGAGGGAGGAGGTGGACGAATAGGATTCCTCGCCAAGTCCAGAATGACACTTGAAGAGTGGGGGTTATTGTTTTCTATTTTCTTTGGTACAATAAGCTTCAGCGAGTAGCGGAGGATAGCATAGGCGTATTAGCCAGATAAGGATTTTGGTTTGTCCAAGTTCTGTTCTTCTGCTGCTCGCTTTCTTTGTTAATGAAACTGGAGAAGTATCTTCTCAATATTTTGGGGCAGAGACTTCCGAAGTCTTCAAAAGCCGTTAGACTTCGGAAGTCTCCCCGGTTTTTCTAAGATGATACCTGGAGAATCATAAAATGATAGCTCGTTCTGCGTATATCATTCAGACATACATAGCCAGATTAGGCTCTATCCCCTTTGATGTTAGCAAAAGCAAAAGGATTCGTTCCGCCTTTCAGCCCATTTTTCAAAGCCCAACCTGCTTTACCGATATGCGAACCTCAATAGAGGATTTTTGGCGGAATTCATCTGCTTTTCCCTTACCAAGTAAACCATTCTTAAAAGACCTGGGACAGGTGATTTTTAACACACAGGGTGCTCATTTCTCGGACAGTTATGATCGAAGTAAATTAGCAGAGTATTTGGGGAAACGTGAGGATTACTGGGACCCAAAAGCAAAACGTGAGGAACTTTCAGATTATTGGCGACCTGAAGTTTTTGGATATGACCATACCCTTGAAGATCAACGCATGAATCATTTATACTTCGAACTTCGCCGTCCTCTTTTTATGAAGGCCATTTTCGAGGGGAGTGTAATGGCAGACGGCAGAGTTTTTATACATCTTTACCCAAGCGGTTATTTAGCAGTTCATCTAGCAATTGCTTCTAAACAATCCGTATTACAGGACTGGGCATACCTTCGGCAAGCCATACTCGAGAGCCGCCCCTGGCGCTCCGATAACGCCTGGATTTGGAACACTAAGTTAAAATCGGGAAAATTATCGGATGTAGTACAACGAGTTATTGATAGCACTTTTCGATCTCTATACACAGACACACCACATCCTCCAAAGCGTATGCGTTGGCACACAGCAATAAAGTTGGTGGGAGATCATACTCCTCAAGAAGTTGCGAACAACCTTTTAGTAAATCGCTGCAAAACCTTGGAGCTTGGCACATACACTCCAGAAGTTTGGCACATAGGTACAAGCCAAGAGGAAATTAACGCGATAACCTATAGCAAAAATCTGGTTTCAACAGACAAGGGTATTATTTGTACGTTCTCCTTACCCCACAAGCGAAGCGCAGCTCTTCGATCATTTTACAAAATTCACGCACTTTACGAGTTTGTATTGCTCAAAAATCAGATCTATGAAGACTACTCCAAGCATTTACGATCTGAGGTTGTCAATCTAAAAGAATATCGGCTGAGTACCCTCAGAAAGCTTACAAAAGAGGATGTCCGGCGGCTATCAGTATTTGATCACGTAATCCCGCGCTATCTATTAGCTTTGGATAACCACATCCAAACCGCGACCCCATATTTTAGACGCGCTTATTCGTTTCTCTCACAAGAGACTGATTTTGATTCTCGTCGAGAAACGGTATCAAAACTGGTTAAAGATTGGGAAAGCGAGGCCGAGCAATGGGAACACAGTGCCAGTCTTTTGTGGAAGCAAGTTTTCTCACCCCTCAAGAATCTGCTGGGGATATAGAAACGTGGCTCTTATGGCAAATTTGTGCAAGAAAAGGCGACATGAATGTCGCGTTACATTACTTTTTGAGATGATACGATTTCACTTTCTACTCACTCCACCTCAATATCCGCAGGCCCCTCGGCCTCTATCTGATAAAGTCCCTCATACTCCTCAACTTCCCCCGTCACACAAATCGTCTTCCCGTAATAATAATTCTCTGGGTCATCAGGAAACTCATCGCGGTTATCGCCCCAGATAACGACCACAAACCTGTCCTGGGATGGATAATCCTCGCCCACATTCAAGAAAGTCGGTTTGCCGTTGGAATCGGAGGCGTAGTATGTCCCCACTACGGGGCCGCAAACGGTCACAGATTCGCCGTAATAAAAATGGGCCTCTTCCCAATTGACATCAGAAGCGCTTGGCGCGGTATCCGGCGAGGGTGTGGGGGATGCAGCAGGAGCAACTGTCGCAGAAAGTCGTGGCGTCGTCGCAGAAAGTCGTGGCGTCGTCGCAGAAAGTCGTGGCGTCGTCGCAG
>DAOUWT010000181.1 GCA_030666985.1 Chloroflexota bacterium | reverse complement strand
CAGTCAATGTCGTTAAGTTAGGCAATTAATCATGTCATTTCGATGAGGTTTCGGCATGATTGCCGCCGAATAACGAGGAGAAATCTTGGCTTTGGTCTACCATTCACTCACAACAGAAAGATTTCTTCCTTGCTGTAGGCACGCCTCACTCTTCAATGGTATAATAATTATATCTTCAGTTATAACTTGGAGAAATTTATGGATACTGTAGCACACGCCCACCTTTTATCTATGCTAGACGAACTGCCACCCGAAGGCCTGAAACTTGTCGAAGAATTTGTGCAGTTTCTGCGCCAACAAGTACTTAAGGCCAAGCCTGCAGAGACTGTGGCGGTGAAAGAGTCTCAGAAGCCATATTTATATCCTACCGTGACTATGCCAGCAGAATCGATGCGTGATTTGATTGGCATTATGCCCGTAGGTTACGAAGGCGACGCGCTAGAAGATTCAGAAGCGCTTTACGACGAGGCCTAATTATGAGAGTCGCTATTGATTCTTCGGTGCTGGTGGCTTTGATCAATCCACTAGATCACTGGCGTGGACAGGCAATTGCTTTGCATGATGCCTTGATAGCCGTTGAAGCCGAAATGATTTACTTCGATTGTGTGACAACCGAGACAGTCAGCGTGATTGCCAGGAGATTACACGAAAAGCAGCGTTCGGATGAAATCGGGCGAATGATTGATCGTTTGCTTACTCGTACTCCCGCAGATACTATCAGTTGGCTGTTGTCAGATGTCCCTAGGCTGTATCTTGAGGCCCTGAGCCTGATGCGTTCCTCTAATGGTGAGCTGAACTTCAACGACGCCCTGATTGCACTGGCCTGCCGTGAGCGCAAAATCCCGGCCATTGCCAGTTTCGATGCTGATTTTGACTCGATTCCCTGGCTGCGGCGGCTGGCTAGCCCTGATGATTTGCCCTGAACCCCCTCCTTGCCCCAATGCACAGTTTCGCCAACCCGCTTCCGGCGGGTTTTGTTTTTAAGTTGTTCCCACTTTTATATAAAGAATAGGACTTACGCAGATGGGTAGCTAACCCAATCGCATTGGGTGGGTATTCTAATCAGAATCCGGCCAATTCGATTGGCCTACTACCCTGAAAAGTCTATCAGTGCGTAAGTCCTAAAAGAAATTACCCCTAGCCGTCCTGTGCAAATCTGCAATGCCATTGCATAATTGCACAGGACGTGTTATCATCTATGAATAAGATACCAAAACCTCACGTTTCACGTTTTACTCTTCACTCTTCACGTTTCACTCTCGGAGGCCAAAATGATTGACCGCACTCTAACCCCAAAAATGCTTGACTTGACCCAGAAATTTCAGGTGCTAACCCTTAATGGCCCGCGTCAATCGGGTAAGACGACTCTAGTAAAAGCCGCCTTTCCATCTCTCCCTTATGTGTCTTTGGAAGAACCGGATATTCGCCAGGTAGCGCTTACCGATCCGCGTGGTTTTTTATCAAACTATAGGGAAGGGGCTGTTCTTGATGAAGTCCAGAATGTACCAGAATTATTTTCTTATATTCAATCCATTGTGGACAATGATCGTAATATCCAGTTTGTTCTGACCGGTTCTTCTAATTTTCTTTTAATGGAGAAAATTAGCCAAACGCTGGCCGGGAGAGCTGCGATTCTTTATTTGCTTCCATTCTCGTTTTTGGAATTAGAGAACGGAGGTCACGCCTTTGACGATTATGAAACTCTGATCTACAAGGGACAATATCCCCGAATTTATAATCGAGATATTGAACCTGCCGATTTTTACCCCTCTTATATCCAAACTTATGTTGAAAGAGACGCGCGGATGATAAAAAATATTGGAGACACAAACGCCTTCATTCGATTTATCCAATTATGCGCAGGGCGTACAGGGCAATTGCTCAACTATGCCAGTCTGGCAAATGATGCCGGGATCAGCCCCAATACTGTTAGATCATGGATTTCTATCCTGGAAGCCTCTTATATTGTTTACCGCTTGCAGCCATATTATAAAAATTTCTCGAAGCGAGTGATAAAATCCCCCAAACTTTATTTCTACGATACTGGTCTGGTGTGCTCCTTGCTGGGCATCAAAGACGCTGACCAGGTCAACACGCATTATTTAAAGGGATCGCTATTCGAGAATTTAGTGATCAACGAATTCATAAAGCGCGGTCTTCACCGTGGGAAACGTCGCTATCCTTATTTCTGGCGGGATAGCCAGGGCAGGGAAATTGATTGCTTATTAGTCAATGGGGAATCGATAAGGCCTGTTGAGATCAAGGCTGGCAAGACAATTTCTAATAACTACTTGAAAAATCTCAAGTATTGGCTAGAGCTTGCGGGAATGTCTGAAGACCAAGGTTATGTGGTTTACGGGGGTGAAAAGTCATTGCAAACTGGCGCGGGGTCTTTTGTCAGTTGGCGGGATTTGGATCGAATTGGTTTGTGAGTTTTTCTAAACACGGGTCAGGACGAATCAAACTAGTACAGCGCGGTGGAAGTCACTCGTCGGTCGGTAGATAGTAGTAACATGCGAGAAGTGGATGTTTTTGTATCGTTGCCGTCCACGAATGAGGGCACGAACGCCGAGGGCGCACCATGGGCGCACACCGTGTGCAAAGCAACACGAATGGGTGGCCGTGCGGTATTCGTTTATTCGTGTTTTATTCGAGGATGGCCTGCTACCCCCGCCCCCAGCTCCCTAGTCACTAATTTCCTAGTACCTAGCCCCCCATCTCCCCCAAAAACTCCCTCACCCCCTCCTCCACACTAATCTCCCCCTCCATCACCGCATCTCTATAGCGCTTAAGCCAGGGCGAAATTAAAGAGCGGGCCAACTTCAACTCCGTGAGAATGACCTTGGCCATCCCTCCTCCCTCGGTGAGGAAGCCGCTTGTGTAGAAATCTCTAATGGCTGCGGCGTGGTCATAGTCTACGCGGATGATCTCCGCTTCCCAGTGGTCGTTGCGCCAAACAATTTGGGCGTAGCTGGGACGTGTATCCCCGTCGAAGGGCAGGCCCACTGAGCCAGCGTTGACGATTAGCGCCCCGTCCAAAGAGCGGAGAAGGGGTTTGTGGGTGTGCCCCACCATCAGTATCTGCGGGGCGGGGGCAATTTTGGCAGCCAAGGATTCTTGAGACGTGTCCGGGTAGATGCCTTTCCGCGTCCCTAGCATTGAACCATGCACGGCACGGATGACTTGCCCACCCAGCACGCTTTGCTCAATCTGGTAGGGGAAAGTCCTGATGCTCGCGATCTCGTCGGGGGTGAGTTGTTGGTAATTCCAGTGCGTGCATCGCATCATCTCGAAGCGGGGGCCATGGGCCGGGGCATCGGGTTCGTCAAATTGCAGCACATAATCCTCGTGGTTGCCCCAGATTACGCGCCACCCCTCCACGCAGCGCTTTTGGAGCACAAATTGCAGACACGCCTTCGAGCGCGGGCCACGGTTGATGGTATCCCCCACCACGAACACTGTGTCAGGCCCCCAGCGATCCACGTGTTCCCACACCTTTTGCAGAGCCTGAATATTGCCGTGGATGTCGGCTAAGACAGCGATTTTCATGGCCTATGCCCCTGCCTTGACAACCTTGACGTAATCTTGAGTTTTCCTTTCATCAGGAGAGATGCCCAAAAGTCCCAGCAGGTCATCTGCCATATTAGCTTTGTGCTGGGCGTCTTCCAGGCTCCAGGTGCGGCTTTTGATCTCTAAAAATGTCCCTAAATCGGGTTTGTCGAGCCGGTCTAAGTTAATGTAAAATACAGTGTCTCTGAAGAGGACGCGCCAGCGCAGGCGGTCTTTTTCTATAAAGATCTCTTCGGTGGGATTGAAGTATTCCCTGTAGAAGCGGAGGCTGTGGATGGCCGGGGCCAGGAAGCGGCTCCGGGAGAGGAGCACGTCGCCGGGGAAACGCTCCTCCCGGGAGGGGCCTATCAGGGTGAGGCGGTAGCGGACATTGCTGATTTCGCCCTTGTCATCTATATATTCGTCTTCCCGGTAGCGCAGCCAGCCCGTCTCGGCATCCTCGAACCTGAAATAAGTATCAAATTCGTGGTAATGGCGGTGATAGAGAACTTCCAGTTTTTCGGGGATGATCTGGAGGATAGGTTCAACGGCGGGGACGCGCACCTTGACCTGAACCTCGTAACTTTCTTGCTCGACCGCTCCTCCAATGGCTATGAGTTTGGAGAAGACCGACTCTTCCCGTTTAGATAGGAAGGCGTCGATGCGTTGGGCGTAGGCTTGAGCCTGGGGGAGGAGTTTACCTTCGTTTATAGTGAGGAGTTCTTTCTCGCGCATCAGCCATTGGCCATTAACCATCACATCGCTGACATCGGTAGATTTAGAGGCATATACTAATTGAGTGTATATGCTGCCTGTGGTGTTGTGGAAGCGGGGGGAATTGTGGAGGGGGGATATGTCTACCAGGATCAAGTCGGCCCGTTTTCCGGGTTCCAGGGAGCCGGTGACATCACCCAGGTGGATGGCCTTGGCCCCTAGCCGGGTGGCCATGGTGAGGGCTGTTTTGGCGGGGATGACGGTGGGGTCGCCCGTGCTGCCTTTGCCCAGGAGGGCGGTGAGGCGCATCTCCTCGAACATATCTAGGTCGTTATTGGAGGATGCCCCATCGGTGCCGATGCCCACATTGAGGCCGGTTTCCAGCATGGCGGAGACGGGGGCAATACCTGAGGCCAACTTGAGGTTAGAGGTGGGGTTGTGCGCTACCCCCGCGCCGTATTTCTGGAGAGTTTGCATCTCTCCTTCGTCAATGTGAACACAATGGGCGGCAATGACTTTGGCTTTGAGCAAGCCATGTTTCTTGATGTGGGGAACGACTGGCATCCCGTTTTCGTCGAAGGAGTCTTCCACCTCTTGGGCAGTTTCTGCGATGTGGGTGTGGAGGGGAACGTCGTATTTTATGGCTAATTCGACAGCGGCAGCGAGGATGTCTTCTGTGGCGGTATAGTGGGCGTGGGGCGCGACAGCGGGGGTAATAAGGGGATGCCCCTTCCATTTCTTGATGAGGTCTTCGGCGGCGGACAAGGCGTCCTCGTAGGTGGCAGCGTCTGGGCTGGGAAACTTGAGGATGCTTTGACCGACGACTGCTCGCAGCCCGGCTTCAGCAGTGGCTTGAGCCACCTGGTCTTCGTAGTAGTACATATCGGCGAAGCATGTTACCCCGGAGCGGATGAGTTCGGCGCAGGCCAAGGCTGTGCCCAGGCGGACGAACTCAGGGTCTACGAATTCGCGTTCCACGGGCATCATGTAGCCCAGCAGCCACACGTCCAGGCGCAGGTCGTCTGCCAGCCCGCGCAAAAGGTTCATGGGGACATGGGTGTGGGCGTTGACCAACCCCGGCAGGAGAACTTTCCCGCCGCAGTCCAGGGTGTTTTTTGCCTGGTATTGGCCCTGGAGTTCTTTGGAAGGCCCCACGGCAAGAATGCTATCGTCTTTGACGGCTACGGCGCCGTTCTCGTATTGTGAGTAATCTTCGTCCATGGTGAGGACAATGGCGTTGGTGAGGAGGAGATCAATGGGTGTTGGCATGAGGTTTTCCTTTAAGGTTATGTGTGAAAATAGGTTTGAGGATGAATTGTATCATATTTTAGCCCGGCCCTTTGCTTCCCGCCGCGCTTCTGAGTTCCCAGCCCCCTGGTTTTTCACGCCTCCGCTCCTGGCTTTCCTCCCCTTTTGCTTTTCCATTCCCCCAGGAGACACCTGCCCCGCTTCCCTCGCTCCCCATCCCCAGCCACATACCAAGGGAGCACTCAAAGGTTGTTGGAAAAACACGCCCCCTCCCTACCTCCCCCAAATGCGACGAGAAGATGTCGAATTTAGGGGAGGCCCCTCTTGCATCCCCCCAAATTCCGTGTTTTTT
>DAOUWT010000082.1 GCA_030666985.1 Chloroflexota bacterium | reverse complement strand
GCTTCTGTTTGTACCAGAATTTCCTCTGAGGTTAGAGATACGCTTTCTCCGGCCACTTCTAGGGCAACTGATTCTCCGGCGGCTACTTTTGCGGCCACCTCATCCGTGTCCAGTTGGGCTAGGGCGGCCCGCACTTTGGGGAAATTGGCTCCAAATTTGGGGCCTAGGAGCTTGTTGTTGGGCAGCACGCTGCAGCTGACCAGGGAGTTGCCATCTTCAATGAAGGCAAACTCTTTGATGTTGAGTTCGTCTGTGACGATGTCAACTAGCTCATCGTCCAACTCGGCCCAACCGGCTTTAACATGCACTAAGACTTTCGAGAGCGGCTGACGCACTTTGAGGCCAGCGTTGCCGCGTGCGCTCAGTCCCTGGCTGGCGGTTTGGCGGGCAAGCTCCATTTGCTCGATGAGTCTTTCGTCAACCGCGCCGGTGTCGGCCTCGGGCCACAGGGTGTGATGCACGCTTTCGCGCGCCCCAGAGAAGATGCCCCGCACCAGGTTTTGGTACATTTTCTCGGTGATGAAGGGGATTATAGGGGCTAAGGCGCGGCTCATTTTGACCAGCACATGCCACAGGGTAGCGTAGGCGGTGCCTTTGTCTTGGTCTAGCTCCGATTTCCAGTAACGGCGGCGGGAGCGGCGCACGTACCAGTTGCTGAGGTCGTCTAGGAGTTTTTCGAAGGATTGGGCAGCGGTGAAGGCGTCGGAGTCGGTCAGGGATTGGGTCACACTCGCCAGGGATTGGTTGAGGCGGGCGAGGATCCACCTGTCGAGGGGGTTGTCGCTGCGGGGTGTGGCGCCCTCCGGGGTGTCGGGGTTGAATCCCGCTCCCACCTCTCCCCCGGCCCCCTCCCCAGGGGGAGAATCCTCCACGATGGGCATATCCTCCCCCACGGGGCGGGCACCTCCCACCTCTCCCCCGGCCCCTCTCCTCCCAGGAGAGGGGGGGGCGGGTGCGGGCGTCCACCCGTCAATCTCCGCGTAGGTGGTGAAGAATGAGTAGACGTTCCAGAAGGGGATGATGAAGCGGCGCCGGGTTTCCTCCGCCCGATGGTAGCCGAAGAGCAGGTCGTGCTCCGGTTTGTGAGCGCAGTAGAGCCAGCGCATAACGTCTACGCCCATTTTGTCGGCGGCTTCGTTGAACTCGATGGAGTTACCCCAGGATTTGTGCATTTCGCGGCCATCTTCGGCGCAGAGGCTGGCGTAGCTGAAATTCTCTAGGAATGGGGCGGAGTTGTCGAGGACGGTTGCCATGGCGAGGAGGCTGTAGAACCAGTTGCGGAATTGTCCGGGGAAGGATTCGCTGATCCAGTGGGCGGGGTACCATTTTTGCCAGTATTGGCGGTTGGTGCGGTATTGGAGGGTGGAGAAGGAGACGATGCCGGCATCTAGCCAGGGGTTGCCCACCTCGGGGACGCGGTGCATTTTTCCGCCGCAGTGGTCGCAGGCTAGTTTTACGGCGTCAATGTAGGGGCGGTGGGGGGTGTGTCCCTCCAGGATGGCGTAGCCCTCGATGGCGCGTTCTCGCAGCTCGGTGTCGTCTCCAATGACGTGGAAATGGTCGCAATTTTCGCAGACCCAGATGGGCAGGGCTAATCCCCAATAACGTTTTTTGGAGATCATCCAATCGTGCATGTTGTGCAGCCAGTCTAGCTCGCGTTTGTATCCAAATTCGGGTATCCAGCGGATGTCGTCAACTACGTCCATAATTTGGTAGCGGAGGCTTTGTTCTTTTTCCTGGGCGGTGACTTGGTGGCGGGGTTTGTTGTAGCTTTCTCCCATGCTGATGAACCACTCATCTACCAGACGGAAGACCAGCTCGGTGCCGCAGCGCCAACAGGTGGGGTAGCGGTGAGTGTAGGGCCTAACGTGGTAGAGGAGGCCTTTTTTCTCGAGGTCTTCGAAGATGGCGTCGGAAATATCAGAGACGTGTTTTCCTGTCACCCAGCCAAAGCCGTCAACGAAATAGCCCTCGTCATCCAGGGGAGCGATGAGGGGGAAATTTAGCTCTCGGCCGAGTTGGAAGTCCTCTGCGCCGCAACCGGGAGCGATGTGAACGATGCCTGTGCCTTCTTCTTCGCCAACTTCGTCCCAGAGGATAACTTGGTGGGCTTCGGCGGCGCATTGCTCGATGCCCTCGACCAGCTCTTGGAGATGGGTAACACCGCCGGGTTTCTGGGCCGCGGGGAGGTCATCGAAGGGGCCGTCATAAGTCCAGCCCTCCATTTCTTCGCCTTTGAGTTCGGCGAGTACTTCGTAGTCTCTGCTTAGGGTAGATATGGCTCCTTTGGAGAGATAGAGTATGTGGTCGCCATTCCTGACTTTGACGTAGGTGAGGTCTGGCCCCACGGCGGCGGCCACGTTGGAGGTTAGTGTCCAGGGGGTGGTTGTCCAGATGAGGAGGGATTCAGGCAGGCCGGTTTCGGAGTCAATCCGGTGACTAGTGACTGGTGACTGGGGACTAGTGACTGGTGACTGGGGACTAGTTCCTAGTACCTCATCACTAGTACCTAGTACCTTGTTCCTAAGAGGAAATCGCAGCGTGATGGAGCGGTGGGTCAGCTCTTTATAGCCGTCGGTGACAATCTCGTGCTGGCTGATGCCGGTGGCGCAGCGGGGACACCAGGGCATGACATCCGCCCCACGGTAGAGCCAATCGTTCTCCCAACATTTTTTGATCATGCTCCAAATCATGTAGTTGTTTTCGTTTGAGAATGTGAAGTAGCTGCCGCCCAGTTCTGGTAATCCCAAGCGGCCAACGATTTGCTCAACGCTGTCTGTAACCGGGCCTTCGGGTCCATTTACGGTGATTTCTTGAGCCGGGTCTTCAAGCAATTTGTCGGCCAACATGCGCAGTTGGTCGGTGTCGTTCCAATCCATCCAATAACCCAAGCGTTGGGATTGCTCGGTTTGGACAGCGGCATAACGCAGGACGCGGGCCTTGCACTCGCGCACAAATTCGGCCAGGCCGTGTTCTTCGATGTCTTTTTTGGAGGTGTAGCCTTTTTCTTTTTCGACTTCTACTTCGACCCACAAGCCTTGGCAGTCAAAGCCGTTCTGGTAGCGCAAGTCACGGCCTTGCATAGCCCAGAAGCGGTTGTAGAGGTCTTTGTAAGTGCGTCCCCAGCCGTGATGCACGCCCATGGGGTTGTTGGCCGTGATGGGGCCATCGATGAACGACCAGGGAGGTTGGCCTTTGCGCAAGGCACGTAATTTTTCGAAAGATTGGTTCTCTTTCCAGAAATCTAGGATTTCGTGTTCTTGTTCGATGAAGTCAGGTTTGTTTGAGGCTGGTTTGAATGTCATGGTGTTCTCCATAAGCCTATGAATGAATTCATAGGCTAGCAAACGAAACCCATTAAAATGGGTTATAAATGTGGCAATTCTCAACGCGATTTATCGCGTTTTGTCTCTTAGACGCCGAATTCATTCGGTGGCTCTAAGGCCAATAAAAAAACTCCCGTCCACTCTGGGACGAGAGTCATAAACTCACGCGGTACCACCCGGATTCCCGCCATGAAAGGCGAGCGCTTGGTCGAGTACGGTCAGGGGGGTTAAGGACTAGTGATTAGTGACTAGGGACTCGTGATTAGGAAGTAATGCCTGCCCTAGTCACTAGTACCTGATACCTAGTTCCTAGTTCCTAGTTCCTGTCTTATACCCGTGCTATTGGTAACGGTTAGCAACTCCGATTTCCCTACTTGCCACAGGCAATTTGCACGCCCGCGTTCAGGTCACAACTCCGGAAGGATTTTCGGCTCATTCTTTCTGGCCTGGCTTTCACCAAATCCAGGCTCGCTGGCAGAGGTGTGTGAGCTTACTCGGTTCCATCATCGCTTTTGTTTTTTAGATTGTAGGCAGGATTATCTCATAAAGTGCGATGGTGGTCAACGGGGTTTTTGGTGAGGGGGGAGATTGAGAAACTGGAAAGCAATTAGAGGTGTTGCATCTGAAACGACGATCACGCGTTCAGGTCTCCTGCCAATTTCTCAACTGCTCTGAATTCGGCGGCTAGCTCTTCTGCGCTATGATCAATAACCGGCACATTGTTATTCGACAAAAACTCGACAAATTCCCAATGAGACATTCCAGCCAATCGGGCTGCTTTTCCCAAAGATAGTGCCCTATCCTGATAAAGACGCAACGAGAGCAACTTACACGACTGTTCAGCCAACACTTCCTTGAACAACCCACGCGCCTGTAGGGTCAAGAATATATCTTCTGGTATTTGAGTCTCTACAGCAACCATTTTCAAAGATTCCCTTACATTTAATTGAGGCCGTGTGTGCTCCGCATAGAGTTAAGCCCTATGCAAGGGCCATTTCTGCCGGTTTTGAGCGTTTGATACTTGTATCTACGGCTAGCGATAAATTGACGATGACATCCAGATACCACCACCACCGCAGGGGGGAAACAGTTCTTTGTTGGCGTTCATATTCCAGACTCGTGATCCGTTCCATCTCTTCTAAAAAGATAACGGCTTGCTCCAGCAATTGGCGATCAGCACCGCGAAGTTGTGCTTTTTCTGCGCTGCTTAATATAGTGGTGGCCTCAAATAATTTATCGCGCAGCATTAAAGTTTGTAAATGTTCAAAACCACTTGTCTTGGGAGATTGTGCTCCGGCAATGTAGGCTTCTAAATGTTTATTCATGATAACCACCATTAATTATGAGGATTGGAGCATCTGTTTAAGATTAGAGATAAAAGAAGTCATAGGTCGGATGAAATCAGAAATAGCAGGGTCATTGGAATGGTTTATGAAGAAACGATCTTCATCTGGAACATAAACAACTCCCCCACTTTCTCCAATGGCTTGTACCTTAGGTGCCGTCAAGTCTGACGTATAAGTGATAACATGCCATGTACTTTTAAGTTTTTCGTCTTTCATGCGTTGTGTATCTAAACTGGCTGCTTGTTTCCATCTTTCTCGTAAAGTACGCTTACAAGACACTCCTATTCGCCATCCATCGGGTAGTGGAATCATTTTGTCTACTTCAAAAACGGTCTTGATATGCTCAGGAGCATCAATGTATCCCTTGATTCCAAAATGATCAAGAATAACTCCGGTGACATCTTCTAAACTTCGGCCTGCTCTTCCAGGACGCACCCCTCTTACAAGCCTTCTTTCAAATTCTTGTACAAAAGCCGTGAGGACATTGTCAGCATCAAGACGAGAGATTTTCTTCCCCTGAAGCAGATCGTCAAGTGTATCCCTGAGCAATCGAAAGCCAGCAACGATTATCATCCTTTCGACTTGCATACACCAACGACGCCCTTCTTGGTCCCACATGAGAATTACATCTTTTAACCCTGATTCGCCTTCCTCTTTTAAATAATTTCTAACTAATGTTTCAACTACTTGCTTATCGCTGGCAGGTACCCGACTCAACAATTCGTTTGTAGGAATAAGTATATGATCAATGGTGAATTTCAGAACTCTTATATCCTGCACAGAATCAATTAACGGATCTAGAAAATCGATCAGCTTTTCCACTTTGCTAGCAACTTGAGTGTCGGGACTGTGAAGACTGCGAAGAAAGCTCCAGATAACATTCTTGGAAGTGTTTAATTTTGGTTGAGAAATTGCTAGGAGGGTATTAATTGTTTGGCCCAGGTTGAGCATATTCTTGGTTTTACTGCCTTCGCTACCATATTCACTCCCAACCAACGCCCGTGCGAACCAATACACATTCTCATAAGGGCTTTCTTGAGTTTCTAGTTGTTCGATTTCATATCTGACTTTTTGTTCTCGAATTGCTAGTTCATTAGTAAACATTGATTGTTGCATGAGTTATTTCCTCCTCATTCTGGGCGCCAAAAATCTAGCAGATACTCAAAAGTAGTGCCCATTGTGATGTAATTTGATGGCCATCCAAATATTCCAACTCGATTTACAATATTTCTTCGGTCCCATATTACTGTGTTACGCAGTTCATAACCTGCCCTACGTAGTGCTTCTATGACAATCATATGTAATGTGATGCGCGTGTTATTCCACCAAAAATCTGGTACGTTTATAACACAATGGCCCTTTGGCTTTAATAACAACAACATTCCAGCAAAAATCTCCTCCATTGCCTCGCCAAAATCCTCTGGATCTAAAGTTCCGAGATCACGAGTATCTTGGCTGTATTGTTCAACTTCCATATATTGTTTATTCTTTCTTTCACCACCTCTTCTACTTTTGTTTTTTCGCTTGCGATTAAGCAGGTTGGCATAGGGGGGAGAAGTAACAATCAGAGAAACAGTTTCTTCTCCTAGATAAGATGAAATATTACGAGCATCATCTGTAATTGGCAATTGTTTGCTAGTATTACCCAACCGAAGTTGACGTAACCGATTATCACAAAGTTCAGCATAACTTTCATTCAAATCAAAGCCAATAGCATTGCGATCTAAATCACGTGCAGCAACCAGAGTTGTACCGCTACCAACAAATGGATCAATTACCAATTCCCCTTTATGAGAAAAAAGCGAGATGACTTTACTAGCTAGACTAATTGGAAATACTGCTGGATGTTTTTCCTTGTCCCTGATATCCCTACCCTCATAGTAAAACTCCCAAACACCTATCTGACACTTCAGCCATTCTTTGGCTGTAAGACAATTGATATGAGAAGACTTGCAGTCACATGTCCTCTCGTAACCAATATCGAGAAATTTATTCCTGTCTTCTTGATCGATATCTTTTGTCATATAAATACTCCTTTTAGTTTATCAACTTAATTGAAACGGTTTAGTCACCAGATTTTAAATCAACCCCACTTTCTTTCCGCCTTTCTTGAAAGCCTCCATAGCCGCATCTAATTGAGATTTGGTATGTTCTGTGCAAAGCTGGACTCTGATGCGCGCCAGGTTTCGCCCCACCATGGGGAAAACGATGGGCAGGACGTAGATACCTTCTCCCCAGACGAAATCGGCCAGTTCCTTGGCGGTTTTGCTATCCCCGCACATGAGGGGCACAATGGGGGTTTCGCTGTGACCGGTGTCGAAGCCGAGAACTTTCATCTTGTCGAGGAAGTACTCGCGGTTCTCCCACACGCGCTCCACGCGCCCAGGATCGGACTCCATCACGTCGATGGCGGCGATGGTGGCGGCGGCCACGCCGGGGGGAACGGCTCCGCTGAGCAGCCAGGTGCGGGATTTGTTCATGGCAAACTTGATCAGCCCTTCGCTGCCGCTGATGTGACCGCCGACAATCCCAAAGGCCTTGGAGAATGTGCCCATTTCGGCGTGGATCTGGTCGCGGGTGAGGCCGAAGTGGTTGACGATTCCCCGCCCCCCTTCGCCGAGGACGCCTTCCCCGTGGGCGTCGTCCACGTAAACGCCGGCTCCGTACTTGGCGGCAATGTCTGCGATTTCGGGCAGGGGTGCCAAGTCGCCGTCCATGCTGAATACGCCGTCCGTGACGATCCAAATATGGTTATAGGCCGGTTGATGCGTGGCGGCCTCCTTCATGACACGGGCCAAGTCATCCACGTCTTTGTGCTTGAAAATAGCCCGGTCTGCCTTAGTGAGGCGTACCCCGTCAATGATGGAGCCGTGGTTCAACTCGTCGGAGACGTAGAGGTCGCCTTTCCCGGCCAGTTGAGCCAGCACGCCCTGATTGGTCATAAATCCGGTCTGGAAAGTCAGGGATGCGGGCGCATCTTTGAATTCTGCCAAACGGCGATCTAACTCCCTATGCAGAGTCGTATCCCCGGCAATGGAGCGGTCACTGCCGGCCCCGGCCCCGTACTTCTTGGTGGCCTCGATCATGGCCTCGACCACCTTGGGATGCGTGGAAAGGTTGAGGTAGTTATTGGAGCAAAGCACCAGAACCTCTCGACCATCGAAGATAGAGATAGGCTTGTTCCCGCCCATTAGTTCCCTAGGCTCCCAGGTCAGGCCCTCCCGTGCCAAGCGCTCGTATTCCTCTTGTAAATAAGCTGTGGGGTTTCTTTTAATGTTCATTGATTATCCTCCGTGAAAAGTGAAACGTGATGCGTGAAGACGTCCCCCTTGCCCACAAGGCACGCAGAGCGCGGGGATGCTTCGCGATGAAACGTGAAGAGTTAAGAAATTATGTCATTTCGAGCCGTTTGCTCACGGCGTGTATTTCGGACATGGCAAGGCGAGAAATCTTTCGCTCATAAGTGAACAGCAAACTGAAACAAAGATTTCTCCTAATTCAGCCTGCATTTGGCTGAAACAGCCTCGTCGAAATGACATGCCTGGTTACTGAACTTAACGACATTGAGTGATGAGTAAAAACGTGAAATATATTGAGTCGGCTTAGAGCCGACTTCGTCTGTTAGCCAGCAATTCATTCACTGGCTTGGCGAAACGCGGTGCGTGAATTCACATCCCATTTCCCCAACCTCCCAACCTGCCAATCTCCCAGTTTCCCAATATACCAATATCCCAATATACCAGCCCAGCAATCTACCACCCTTCCGCTAACTCTTCCTTCTGCAAATGCGTCAACTTCTTGATCTTATACTCCCTGCTCATGGCAGCGGAACGGTCGGGGTGTTCTTTTGCTTCCTCTGGCTCTTTTGCCTCCTCTGCATCCTTTATCCTTGTCGTGTGCCGCCAAAGCCCAGTATCCGCTTCAACGTGGATCTTCTACCCAAATCGGGAGAATCTTCGCTAGCCTTGGTATCAGACCAATCCCCATCTTCCCGATCTACCCACCACCGGTTGCGGCTCTTTTGGGCCTCTTGAAAATATGCGTTTAGCGCATCTTCATCTTGGTCTGCCGCAGCCTGACGCAAATCATACAAAGAGCGGATAGCATCGTCAATCACCCGTGTCACGTTATCGTTATTATGAAGGACCATATTGGTCAAAGCCTCCGGATACCCGCCGAAACCTAGCGGTTCAGAGACCTGCGCGTAGGCGCGTCCGGCCAGTTTTCGCCCATCCCGCCAACCCGGTGCTGTCGTCGTAGCCGATAACAAAGCAGCCGCCATCAAACGAGGCATAATGTGCGTCATCGTCATCAAGCCATCCATCTCGGCCACACTCACAAAAAACGGCTTGGCACCCAAGAGTTGAATTAAGCTGGTTGCCAGGTTGACAGCCTGAGCGTTTGCCTTTGGCCCAGAAACAAGGCCCATTAGCGTTCCCTCAAAAAGGTCTTTTCGTGCGGCCTCTATCCCAAAGTCAAAGTCCTGGAGATAAGCGGGATTGATCACAGGAGTCAACCCAATATAATAACGCTGGGGAGGTAAAAGTTCCTCGGCCCACTCCTCGACCACGCGCTTGATAGGCGCCGTATCAATGACTACGGCATCTTCTTTTAAATCCTGGGAGATATGTTCCAAAGTGGGGCGAATGGCATGAACAGGAAGCGCCAGCAAAACGACATGGGCGTCTTTTACCGCGTTCTGCAATGTGAGCGTCGTCTTGTCAACCGCTCCTTCTTGCTTGGCTTTCCGCGCCGCGAGCGGGTCTTTGTCGTGCCCCACCCGGAAAACGTCGTCCGCGTAATCGCCCAACGCCAGCCCGGCCGAGGCTCCAATTTGTCCTAAACCTATAATTGTAATTTGAATAGTCATAGTTTATCCTATCATTACCATATAATGTGTCATTGCGAACCCCGGTTTTTGGGGTGTGGCAATCT
>DAOUWT010000275.1 GCA_030666985.1 Chloroflexota bacterium | reverse complement strand
TCACGTTTCACGTCTTCACGTTTCACGTCTTCACGTTTCACGTTTCAATTGGAGTACCACAATGAAACTAAAATCTATGCGGGAAGCAATCGCCGAGTACGTCCACGATGGTGACAGCGTTGCCATCGAGGGCTTCACGGCCTTTATCTGTTTTTCTGCTGCCCATGAGATCATCCGCCAAAAGCGGCGTGACCTGACCCTGTGCCGCATGACGCCTGACTTGATCTATGACCAAATGATAGCGGCTGGCTGTGCGCGGAAACTGGTTTTTAGCTATCTGGGAAATCCCGGCGTGGGTTCCTTGCACGCTGTCCGCCGCGCGGTCGAAAAAAGCATCCCCCACGAGCTTGAAATTGAGGAATATTCCCATTTCGGGATGGTAAGCCGCTACATGGCGGGCGCGTCCCGTTTGCCATTTTTCTCCTTGCAAAGTTACATCGGGACAGATTTAGACAGCGCCAACCCAAAAATACAGTATGTGGAAAATCCTTATGGGAATGGGAAAATCGCCGTCGTTCCTCCTCTAAACCCAGATGTGGCTGTCATCCATGCCCAACGCAGCGATGAAGTCGGGAACACGCAGTTTTGGGGCTTGGTGGGGATGCAAAAAGAAGTCGCATTCGCGGCGGAGCGCGTTATCGTGGTCGTCGAGGAAATCGTGGACGCAGCCGTGATCCGCAGCGACCCCAACCGCACCCTCATCCCCCACGTCATCGTTGACGCCGTAGTTCACCAGCCCCACGGGACACACCCTTCCTACGTGCAAGGCTATTATGACCGTGACAATCGCTTTTACCTAGAGTGGGATAAAATCTCCCGCAGCGTGGAGCAGACCGAAGCGTGGCTTGATGAGTGGGTCTACGGAGTCGAAAATTGGGAGGGTTATCTGAAAAAATTAGCTCACCAAGAACCGGGTATTTGGAAGCGTCTTGCCCCAGGGGAAGCTCTTTCTCAACCCGTTAATTATGGCGTTTATGGAGGCTAGTGATTAGGTATCAGGGACTAGTGACTAGGCATCAGGTACTAGTGACTAGGTAATCAGGACGCTCGTAGCAGGATTTGGATTGTACGGAGATGTGGTAATGGCAAACCAGAGGCAGGAGTACGGATTCGAAAGTTTGGCAAGTTACCAACATGCTTTGAAGTTGATGCAAGCGGCTTATAAATTGGCTAGTGATTTGCCAGCTTTCGAACGTTATAATCTTGCTGATCAAATCCGACGTTCAGCTTTGAGCGTGACGCTTAATATCGCTTAAGGTTATGGCCGCTATCATTATCTTGATAAAATACGCTTTTTTTTACATTGCTAGAGGTTCCTTGACAGAGACCCTAAGCGCATTTATTAGTGCTCATAAACTAAAATACATCGGTGATGAACAGCTTGAATGGGCGCGGGAAGTTGAAACAGAGGCCGAAAAATCACTAAATGGCTATATTGCTTTTATCCGTAAGCAGCAACAAGGTAGTAAAGAGTTTGGGGATAAATACGTGAGCGAGGAACAAGCAACTTATAATATCACCCCGCAAATTATTGAGAATTTTGCTCCCTAATTCCCCAATCACTAGTCCCCTAATCACTAGTCCCCCAATCACTAGCCCCCAGGAACAACACAATGACAAATTATTCCTCATCCGAAATGATGATCACATCCTCCGCCAGAGCATTAGCAGGAAAAAAGATGGTTTTTGTGGGCGTAGGGATGCCTAATATTGCCTGCAACTTGGCCCGGCACACTGTTTCTCCCCAACTGGAATTGGTTTACGAATCGGGTGTGTTTGGGGCTAAGCCGGCCCGTCTGCCCCTATCCATCGGCGACCCAACCTTGATAAGTGGGGCGACGTCCGTGTGCTCTATGTCTGATTTATTTATGAATTACCTCCAGGGCGGCCGCATTGAGGTCGCGTTCTTAGGCGCGGCCCAAATTGACCGCTATGGCAACATCAACACCACCGTGATTGGGGATTACGCCAGCCCCAAAGTGCGCCTGCCCGGAAGCGGCGGGGCTTGCGAAATTGCCATCCATGCCCAAAAAGTTTTCATCATTGGACGTCTAAAAAAACGCGCCTTTGTCGAAAAATTGGATTTCAGAACCAGCGCAGGGCACTTGAACGGCAGCCCAAATTCAAGGCAATCTCTGGGCTTGCCCGGCGGAGGCCCCGGATTGGTGGTCACCGACAAAGCTATCTTTGATTTTGACGCAGAAACAGGAGAAATGACCCTCACCTCCCTGCACCCTGGCGTCACCTTAGAAGAAGTCCAGGCAAATATAAGCTGGCCGCTAAAGGTAGAGTCAGAACTGAAAACAACCGAGCCACCTACCCAAGAAGAAATCCGCATTATTCGAGAAAAACTAGATACAGATGGAATTTACAGATCGAAGTAATGAGTGAAACGTGAAGAGTAAAACGTAACCTCACTCATTACTCATTACTCATTACTCGTCACTCTTCACTCGTCACTCTTCACTCGCCACTCATCACGCCAGGAGTCACACCATGCAAGAAGTAGTAATAGTATCGGCGGTACGGACACCCATCGGGAATTTTGGCGGCGGGCTAAAAAACGTGTCTGCCGCAGAACTGGGCGAAGTTGTCACTACAGAGGCCATTCGCCGGGCCGGGCTGAGTCCCGACCAGGTGGATGAATCAATTTTTGGGTGCGCCCGCCAGGCGGGGATTGGCCCCAATATAGCCCGGCAAATCGCCTGGCGGAGCGGTATGCCGCAGGAGAAAACGGCGTTCACCGTCAACAAAGCTTGCGGTTCGGGGCTGAAATCAATCACCCTGGGGGCGCAGTCGATAATGATGGGAGAGAATGACGTAGTCCTGGTGGGGGGCGTGGAGCAAATGTCGCAAATCCCCTATCTTCTGATGAAAGCCCGCTGGGGCTATCGGTTGGGGGACGGAACCGTGGTGGATGCCAATTACCGGGATGGCTACATCTGCCCCCTGTGCGATACGGTGATGGGCAAAACCGCCGATGTCCTGGCGGAAGAATACGGTATTACGCGCGAAGAGCAAGACGCCTTTACAGTAGAAAGTCATCAAAAAGCAGCCGCGGCCTGGGAATCGGGCGCATTTGACGCCGAAGTGATCCCAGTCGAAACTAAAGGACGCAAGGGCAAGACCT
This sequence comes from Chloroflexota bacterium, assembly GCA_030666985.1. Taxonomy (GTDB): domain Bacteria; phylum Chloroflexota; class Anaerolineae; order Anaerolineales; family UBA11858; genus B10-G9. Next base: position 704 of record DAOUWT010000275.1, on the reverse strand, counting down.
TTATCATTGACCGCGATGAGCGTCCACGCTCCAACTCCACGGTGGAAAAGCTCGCCACCTTGCGAACCGTTTTCCGTGACGTGGAGGATGGCGGAACAATCACGGCCGCCAACGCCAGCGGCATCACCGACGGGGCTGCCGCCCTCATCTTGATGGGGGCGGACAAGGCCAAATCCCTGGGCATAGAACCTCTGGCCCGCATCGTGGGATTCGCCAGTGGCGGCGTCCACCCGGCCCGGATGGGCCTGGGGCCAGTCCCGTCCACTCACAAAGTGCTAGAGCAAACGGGCCTCACATTGGATGACTTCAACCTTATTGAGCTAAACGAGGCCTTTGCCGCCCAGGTACTAGTGGTTGAACGCGAACTCGATTGGGACATTTCACGACGTAACGTGCATGGCGGCGCGGTAGCATTGGGTCACCCCACCGGCTGCACGGGGGCACGCATCGTGGTCACATTGGCGCACGCCATGCAGCAGCGCGACGCCGAGCTAGGCCTGGCAACCCTGTGCATTAGTGGCGGGCTGGGGGTGAGTCTAATTATCAAACGTTAGGAGTAGAAGGTGCTCGAGATGGGTCGTCAGATCCAGCGGGCCAAATCCGGGGGGACTGGCGGTCCCCCCTGAGCTTGCCTAAAAGGGGGAAGTTGCCCGGGAGGGGTCGTCAGATCCAAAGGGGGAAACCCCGGGGAACTCGGGCTCCCC
>DAOUWT010000126.1 GCA_030666985.1 Chloroflexota bacterium | reverse complement strand
ACTTGCGGAAAAATCAAATTATGCCATAATCGCAAGCTATCCCGCCCAACATCCGCCGCATTGGACGTTACAACCTTTGGAAAACAAATACTTCAACTCAATAATCTCTCGACCCCAAGAACACACAAAATGCCAGGCACAGTAAAAGTGCTTGGCATTTCTGCATGTCTGGCCTAGTCTTCAATTCCTAGTTCCGCTCTCGTAAAGCTGTCTCATAAGCACGCTGCCGGTCTTGTCGCAGTTCGTAATATCCCACCCAACGGATTATATCCTTGCTTTGCTCAATCTCACCCAGACGGTACAAGGTGTGCATATCTTCGGAAAGCAGGGTATATTTTTTTCAAGTACTTGCAAGCGGGTGTCTAATCCGTGAATATCTTGCAAAATTTCATAGAGTGTCATTGTAAAATTTCCTTTCAGGAATATCCTAGAAAATAATTATCTAAATTCTACCATGTAGAGGTATGAGAAGCAAACTGGATTTTACCTTTGCAGTTCTCCAATCCCTGCTCCAAAACCCATCAACCATAGTACAATAGGGCCTCCAATATCCAATACCCAATATCCAATACCCAATATCCCCCCCATGAACCCCAAAACACTCCAAACCCTCGAATACCCCAAAATCCTCGCCCGCTTAGCAAACTACTGCGACTTCGGCGCCTCTCGCACGCAGGCCCTCAACCTCCTCCCCACCAACGACCTAGAAACAGCCCAAAACTTGCAAGCCGAAACAGCAGAAGCCTGCCGCCTTTTCACACAGAATCCTCAAATCTCTATTGGCGGAGCGCGAGATTTGGCGGCCATAGTCGGTGACGCAGCCAGAGGGCTAATCTTAGAACCCGCCCATCTCCTGGACGTGAAATACACCCTCGTCGCGGCCCGCAACCTGAAGCGAGCTTTGGGACGGTTGGAGGGAGATTACCCCCGCCTCAAGTCCCGCGCAGAGTGTTTGCCCCCCTCGTTGGGTCTCATAGACGCCATCTCCCAGGCCATCTCCGACGATGGTGACATCCTGGGCAGCGCGTCGGCGCGTTTGGGAGACATCCGCCGCGACATAAAAACCCAGCACCAACGCCTGCGGAGACGCATGGAGAGCATGGTCGGCAGTTCCCAGGTTTCGCAACACCTCCAAGAAGCAATTTTCACCCAGCGGGATGGCCGCTATGTCCTCCCCCTCCGGGCCGGGGCCAAGGGCAAGGTGCGGGGGATCATCCACGACCAATCGGCCTCTGGAGCCACGCTCTACGTTGAACCGGAGGGCATGGTGGAGCACAACAACCGTTACCGCCAGCTCCAACTTGACGAGCGGGAGGAGGAACGCCGCATTTTGGCGCACCTCACCCGCCTGGTGGGGGAGCAGTCCCCAACCCTGCGGGGGATGGTGGAAACCCTGGCGGATATTGACTTAGCCTTTGCGCGTGCCAAATACGCGGAGGATGCGGACGGCATAGCCCCTACCCTATGCGCTTTCCCTCCCCATGGGGCTGGGCGCCACCCCGGGGTGACGCTCCGCCTCTACGGGGCGCGGCATCCCCTTCTCCCCCCAGGGGAAGTTATCCCCATTGACGTACAGCTTGATCCCCAAACTTATGCCATGATCATCACGGGGCCGAACACGGGCGGGAAAACGGTGACGCTGAAGACGGTGGGATTGATAGCCCTCATGGCCCAAACGGGGCTGCACATCCCCGCCGACAGGGGTACGGAGCTGAGCCTTTTCCGCGAGATTTACGCCGATATTGGCGACGAGCAATCTATTGAGCAATCTCTCTCCACCTTCTCCGGGCATATCACTAACATCATCCACATCCTCGAAGAAGCCGATGGGCAATCTCTGGTGCTGCTGGACGAGTTGGGCGCGGGAACCGATCCCCAGGAAGGGGCCGCTTTGGCACGCTCGCTGATGACGCATCTCTTGGAGAAGGGAATCACCACCCTTGTTACCACGCACCACCCGGAGCTGAAGGCTTACGCCCATGTGACGCCCGGCGTAGTGAACGCTTCGGTGGAGTTCAACCTGGAAACGCTGCAACCTACCTATCACCTGACCGTGGGGCTGCCGGGACGCTCGAACGCTTTGGCCATCGCGGGCAGGTTGGGACTTCCCCAGGACATCATCGAAAAGGCGCGGGGTGACCTGAATCCGGCTGAATTGCAAGCCGATGACCTTTTAGATGAAATTCACCGCCAACGAGATTTGGCCCAAGAAGCGCGTCAGGCTGCCGAGAGAGCCAACGCTGAAGCCAAGGAGATGCGTAAAGAGCTGGCCGATCGTTTGAGGGGGATTGAAGATGAACGCCAAGATGCCCTCGCGAGAGCCAGACAGGAAGCTCTGGTTGGGCTTGGGCCCCTCCGCGAAGAATTGCAGCAAATGCGCCAGTTTGTCGAGGAGCTTGAGAGGTCTAAGGCATCTGAGGTATCTGAGGCGTATGAGGGGTTCGAGGGAATTGAGGAGAAGATAGCTGAGGTCGAGGAAAAGGCCTCGGAACCTGTTGCACGCCAAACGACGGAAGTCCCCCGTCTTAGGGATGATATGCCCATTGTGGAAGGCTGCCGGGTTTATGTGCGCTCGCTGGGTCAAAGGGGGGAGGTGCAGTCCCTGGGCGGGGTGGATGCCGAGGTTCAGGTGGGGGTGCTGCGGGTGCGGACAAAGGTGGCGGATTTGGAGTACGTTTCCGGGGGGCAGCCCGCGTCCACTAGCAAATCCCCCCGCACCACGGTTCGCAAGCCTAGCACGGTTTCATCCCCCGGCATGGAATTGGATTTGCGGGGACAGAGAGTGAATGAGGCTTTGTTGAACCTGGAGTATTATTTGGACAAGGCTTTTCTGGCGAGGCTGCCGTGGGTGAGAATCATCCACGGGAAGGGCACGGGGCGGTTGTGCAACGCGGTGCGGGAGTATTTGCAAAAACATCCCCAGATTAAAAACTTCGAGAGGGGGAAAGGTGGGGAAGGGGGAGATGGGGTGACGGTGGCTAGTTTTGAGGAGTGAGGGTGCCCTACAAAGAGGGGTGAACATTGGCAACTAGATGGTTGTTTTCTGGCAATAGTTCATCGAATTGCTTGTAATACCGGTACTCATTGGGAATCAGTGGGTCTTGCTTGCGCCGCCCTGTGCGCACTGTTTCGAGGTAATTATTCACCCCCCTCCCGCAAACATCCTCTGGCATGTCATTCTGAGGGCGGTTTTTGCCCGAAGAATCTCCCCATTCGGAGTGGGAGACTCTTCGTTCACAAAATGCGTTCACTCAGAGTGACATATTTCGCAGTTTTTGACAGAAGGGGAGTAAACGGTTACGTTTCGAGGTAAGCGTTCACCCCCTTGTTTCCCAAAGGATAGTGAAAAGCTTGTGGTGAGGAACGAACCATCTTCCTCACCGAACGCCACCGCTCGGTTGCAAACCTTCGCTATCCCGTGGATAAGAATAATTCTCTAAGGGGAGTGAATAATTACGATCATTCAGTCCTTTTTATCTTTTCCACCGTGAACGGCAATGGAATTCCGGCGAGGGGTGCTGGATGGGCTTTGTCAGGTTTCCAAAGACCCTTTTGAGATGGTAAACAAGTGCGATACAGGCATGAATTTATCCAAAAATCATCGCCTAAAACCTGACAGGTCTGGGGGACCACACAAAAGGTCAAAGAGCCTTATTGTTTTGATGGATTGATGCAAATGGGAGATCATACGCCCGCCCTGCCGTAGGCGCAGCGAGGGTTTCAAGGCGTGGCGGGGAGACTGTCCACCAACCCCAACAACTCATAAGCAGTGACGAGATTCTCGTGGCCTTTTAGCTCCAGGGCGGGGCGTTCTTTCACCTTAACGAAGGGAGCTACTTTTTTATAAGCCGGCCCAGAGAGCAGAATTTGACTTGGCTCGGCGACTGATTCCAGGCGTTGGGCCAGGTTCACCACGCTGCCAATGACGGTGTAGTTGAATAATTCACTTGTCCCCACATTTCCCACCATGGCCACGCCGCGCGAAATTCCGACACTAAAATACAATTGAAAGTTTTCGTCTAATAGCGAGCGATGAGCTTCCAGGGCCTGGTTCATTTTCAGGGCGGCCTTCACTGCTAGCAGAGTATGGTTGGGCTGCTTGTCGGGAGCGTTCCAGAAAGCCATGGCCGCATCTCCCATGAATTTATCCAGCGTCCCTTCTTCATCCAGAATTGCCTGGGCAGCCACGGTGAGATAAGAATTCAAGACCTCGAATAAGGTTTCTGGCGAAACACTCTCGCTAAAAGGCGTGAAGTGGTGCAGGTCTGCAAACAAGACCGTGATTTCCTCGCTTTCACCGGCCAAGGTTAAATTGCTAGGGTCCGCCAAGAGACGGTCTCGCACGCGGGGGGCCACCACGCGCCCAAAGGTTTGCCGGATGCGTTCCTGCTCGGCCTCGAGTTCGTATTGCTCGGTTAAATCATCAATGACAATTGTGGTCCCTTTCGTATCCAGGCGGGCATCACGCAGGGGACTGCAAGATACCCGCAAATGCAGGGGACCACGCTCAAGGAGGACGGGCGTCAGCTCTTCCCCCACAATTTGCTGGTCCTGAGAGAGGGTGGCTTCCGCCATGACATTGAATCTCGGCCCTAAAAACCCCATAACGTCCCTCAAGGATTTCCCCACGGCCAAATTAACCGAAATACCCGCAATCCGTTCCGCAGCACGGTTGAAGAGAGTGATTTTGTTGCCTACATCTGTGGTGATAACCCCAGAAGACATGGAAGAAAAGATGTCGTCCATGAGGCTTTTCATCTCCAGGGTCTGTTCGAGCGTTTTTTGGAGATTGGTGAACAAACGGACGTTTTCCACAGACAACGAAGATTGATTGGCTGCTGCGCTCAAGAAACTGAAATCCTCGCTGGTATAGGGTTCTCCAGAACGTTTCTGCCCCAAGGCCAAGAAACCGACCAAATGCGCTTCGTAGCGAAGGGGAACCAGAACGCGACAATCCAGCCGTTCGAGGATGCTTTTCTCCGATGACAATTCCTCTGGCCAAGGACGTTCAGGCGGAAGCCAAACCACTTCTTCTGCCTGATACAAAAACTGCACCAATTTGCTCTCCCGGTAAATAGGAATTCCCACGGCATGGGCACGGGTCGTGTATGGTTCGTAAATCTCTCCATCATCGTTATATAGATAAAGCCAGAAACTGGTTGGGCTTAAAGCGGAGGATAATGCTTTGTCTAAAAGCTCAAGTGTGTTTACCAAATTGGGGGTGGTGGCCAATCCTCGAGAAATATTAGCTAAAATTTGTCTATAGTCTGCCTTGACACGGTAAAAAACACGATTGATACCGGCCTGCACAATATCCCGCAAGGGGTTGAGGGCAAATACTAAAATCAGCAAATAAAGGGCAATCAGGAGAGGGTTATTGCTTTCTAACTGACTTTGGAGGGCAAAAGACAGCAAAGTTAATAACAAATAAAAAACGGTCACGGCTCCTGCAGTTGTCAGTACATACGTCAGAGCATTGCTAAGAAAACGATCCACATCTAATAATCGATAGCGGATAATGGAGTACGCGACAGTGATGGGAAAAATAACGAGAGGCGGGAATAACACAGCTACTTGGAAGGCGAGAGTTTGCCCCAATAAGGCAGGGATCAAATATAAGAACAAAACCGGGCTAAAGGCAATCGCAGCGCCAAAGATTATGATCCGGCCTTGTTGTCGCGTTTGTGGGGAGGTATCAATTCGCAGACGAATAACTAGACATCCCAAAAAAGCCAACAGCCCCACGCCAATGATGTTGTACCCCCATCCCCAATACGTAATATATGCCCGGGGAGCCGAAGGGATCAAAATTTCCTTAACTGAAAAAAAGCCTAATACTGCTACGATACAAAGGGGTATTAGGCGAACTTTGGGGTATTTTTTGACAAACGAGAATCTCTGTGGAAAGGTGATCGCCAAGTCCAATAAAGTTCCCCCAATGACTGGTAAAGAAAGTGTCCAAAGTGCTACGAGATGCCGTGTGGTTTGCATATCAAAAAATGTCGCTCCAAACACGCTGGAGGAAACCCCAAGTAAAAAGAAGGCGTTGGCCGGCTGATGGGTCTGCCCGCTAACCCAATAAACCCAAGCTCCGCTTATAAAAAAGACCAACCCTACCACATAAGGGAGAATGAAGTAGATCAGTAAATCACGCAACTTCATTTGACCAGGTTGGACTGTGACCGAGTAGGTGGTGTAGTCTGCGCGCTGAAGGGTTAGCGAGACAGGGGTGTACTGATTAGACCGTAATATAGCGATAAGATCGTCAGGTGTTTTTATTTCTTGGGTGTTGATTGATAAGAGACGGTCGAGATGTTCTACTCCGGCTGCCGTTGCGGGCCAATCATCTTCCCCCATCTGAGCAACTACGTTATTAGGTTCTAGGAAAATGCCTAAAAATGGTTGTTGATACCATTGATAAGCCCATAAGGGAGCAGCGATCATCACCCCGAAAACAATAATGCCAACAAACCCCAAAAGTATGCGAGATACCTTTTCTGTTTTCATTTCTCTGCCTTTACGCTAATAAAATCTTTGATTTTTTCGAATGTCGCCGGCCCAATCCCGGAGACTTTTTGGATATCTTCGATGATCGTAAACCCATTCTCAGCACGATATTCAATGATCTTCTGGGCCGTGACGGGGCCAATGCCTGGCAGGCTTTCTAACTCGGCCTGGGAGGCTGTATTGATGTTGATGGGGTAAGAAATTGTTAGGGTGGCAGGCTGCTCGTCAGCGGTTCTCCCCTCCCCAGCGGGAGAGGAGGCGCCGCTTTCGGGGATGAACTCTTTGCTTTTTTGAGAAACGTGTATTTCCAAGCCATCTTGGAGGAGGGCGGCCAGATTCACCGAGTTTATATCTGCTTCTTCCGTCATTCCGCCCGCTACCTGGAGCGCATCTTCCACGCGGCTATTGACCGGCAAAGAATACACACCTGGCTCAGAGACAGCGCCCGTAACATAGACAACCACCGGGACAGGAGAAGGAGGCAGGCGTAATACAATGGCAACCCCTTGGGGTGGTTTACTGGCAAGCAGAATTACACCCGCACTCAGCAATCCCATTACTATTCCGGCCACCATCATCCACCACTTTTTTGCCATGCTAGTTGAACCTCTCTTCCTATTGGGAAATTCCAAGAAAATGTGTCCCAAAACTCGTGATGCGTGTTGCGTGTTGCGTGTTGCGTGAAACACGGGTCGCAATTGACTATATTT
>DAOUWT010000408.1 GCA_030666985.1 Chloroflexota bacterium | reverse complement strand
TTTTTGAAGTGCAAACCTCGGAGGTCTTGGCTAGGGGGATGATTAATTACTCTCAAAGACTACGGACAGCGAGAAAGCAAAGTAAGCGCCTTCCCCCTCTTTAGATTGAACTTCGACTGCAGAGCCATGCGCCTCGATGATATTTTGGACGAGGGCCAGGCCCAAACCTGTCCCCCCATAGCGGCGCGTTGCGGAGCCGTCCAATTGATGAAAAAGCTCGAAGATCTCTTCGAGCTTATCTTTGGGAATACCTATGCCGGTATCGCGCACAGATAGACGAACTTCTTTGTCTTGCGCGCGAGCGCTAATGACCACTTCTCCGCCCCCTGGGGTGAATTTTACGGCGTTGTCGATCAGGTGCTGGAGCGCCCAGACAAGTTTCTCAGCATCTGCTTTAACACGGGGAATGTTTCGGGGTATCCTGGCTTTGCAAACAAGACCTTTTTCCTGGCATTTTTCTTGAGCCTCGGGAATAATTTCCTTGAAGACGTCCAGCAAGTCCACTTCGTTCATTTGGAGAGTGAGGTTGCTGCGATCGAGGATTGAAAATTGGATCAAGTCATCAATTAGATTCCCTAGTTTATTTTCAGATTTTTGCATTACATTCAGAGCATTGGCCTGTGAGGGAGTGAGAGGTCCCAGTTGTTCACCAACTAACAATTGAACATATCCACGGAGGTGCGTTAGGGGAGTCCGGAGTTCGTGGGATATATTGGCTAAGAAGTTGGACTTCAATTGGTCTAGTTCTGAGAGACGTGCCAGGGCATACTCTAACTCTGCGGTACGTTCTCTGACTCGGGCTTCTAAGTCTTCATTTGCCACCTGCAAGGCAGATTGCAATTTGATGATCTGCTCTGTTACAGCCTGGTCAAGTTCTTCTCGGCTGATCATTCCCAGGTCTAGTAAAATTTGCCCAAGCAAGGCTGGCTCTGAGGAAGTTTTCTCCTTTCTTTGATAGGCAAGGGCTTTTTTAAGATTTTGCTCGCTTAGAAAACCTTTTTCTATTAGGTAATCCCCCAAACGAGGTACGAGTATCTCTGGCGAGAGCTTGATTTTTTTGGGAGGCATAATTAGTCAGTGGGAGAAGATGAATTATAGATAATCTATTCTAAAAAGTATTCGTTTCACCTTGCTATTGTACCGTTAACTTATTAGAATCAGCAGGCATTCTGATGGAATTTGGTTGGATCAAATAGGAGTTGGAATATGGCATTTTTGTTTTTTCTAGCAGAGGCTGTTTTTATATCATTGTCTGGGGTGATGGCTCCCGGGCCGATTACAGCGGTGGCGGTGGGGAAGGGCAGCGAAAAGCCGGCCGCCGGAGTCTGGATAGCAATTGGTCACGGGATTATCGAGATTCCCTTGATGGTGGCCGTGTATTTCGGCGTGGGGCATCTCTTTAGGGCTGATAGCGTTAAGACCGTCATTGGCATCTTGGGCGGTTTGTTCGTGGTGTGGATGGGGATAGGCATGCTGCGCGGCATCCGCCAAGAGGCTGTCCAACCCGGCCTGAAATCTCACTCCCCTTTTGTGGCAGGGATACTCTTTAGCATCGGTAACCCTTATTTCTTGATCTGGTGGGTGACGGTGGGAGCGGCCCTGATACTGCGTGCGGTCGAGTACGGTATATGGGGCTTCATCGCTTTCGCCGCCGGTCACTGGCTATGCGACCTGGCCTGGGATTCTTTTCTATCGGTGCTTTCTTTCAAGGGGGGGCAATTTTTCGGGAAGGGGTTTCAACGAGCTATTTTTGCTCTCAGCGGGGTCATGCTCCTATTCTTCGGCGGGCAATTGGTCTGGAATAGTGTGGCGGGGTTTTTTGTTTATTAAAAAAATTTTGTGAAAATATTTATTCTCCCCTTTCATACATATTTCAACTAAACACAGCGCTTGCGGACAATAGGGCTCATTGCGTGGCGGGGATAATGGTGAATTCGCCCGGG
>DAOUWT010000249.1 GCA_030666985.1 Chloroflexota bacterium | reverse complement strand
TCATTTGAGCGCTGAAAAGGTCTAAAGCCACGTCCCCTTTGCGCACCTCTCCAACTATGAGCCAACGCGGACTAAGGCGCATACCGTCGTTTACCGCGTCTGTGATAGTGTAGCCGGGGATGTCCGAGCCTGGGGGAGCATCCCGGGCTTCGAGCGTAATGACGTGGGGATGGTCGATCCAAATTTCCTCCGGGTCTTCAATCTTCAAAATCCGAGCCTCATCGGGGATAGAGTTTGCCAAGGCGGAGAGGAGGGTGGTCTTGCCCGTGTACGTGCCGCCTAGTACCAGCATCCTGTATCCCTTGGTAACAGCCTCTTGGAGGCCTTCGAGGACATAGCGAGGGGCCACGTCCCAGGCCAGAAGCTGCTCAAGGCGCACCGGTTTAGGCTCGAAGAGTCTAACGTTGAGAAGCGGGAAACCCAACCCAGGGGCAACCGATTGATGGATTATCTTGATGCGTGCCCCGCCCATCCCCGCGCTGCGGGGGAGTTTGGCATCCACACTTGGCAATGCCCGCGAGATGGCCTGCCCGGAATGCGCCAGGAGCGCGTCCACTGCCCGCCATACTTCATCTGCTGAAGGTGTGTAGTCATGGAGACGGAAATAGACCTCGGCCTTGTCCATGAGCCACACCCGCCCCTCCGCGTCGACGGAAATCTCTGAAAAATCATTCCGCACAGGGGGCAGAAGTTCGTGCAGGAAGCCTAATCCCCCCACACGCGCTACAGCGGCTTCGCTAATGGCAATCACATTGGCAGTGTTGACGGGAAAAGAGGACTGTGAGGCTACATTGCGGGTGATCTCGATGCTCTTTTCACGCAGCCACTTCCGGTCACGGAGCCGGGCCAGGGGGTAATCGTCTCCCTGGATGGTGCGCACAACCTGCCCCACCAATTGCTCTTTCTTTTCTGCTGTCAAGTATCCATTATTGCTCAAGTCTGCCCATTTAGCCATCGCTTACCACCTCACCCTGATTCCAAGTATCTTTTTCTCTTCTTTGTATTGCCCGTTTCCGCTTGACGTTCCTTTATCGACGAAAAAGCTATTTGCCAGCGGCGTGATTGCCTCTCTGTAAGTCTCATTCCGTTGGACTGGCAAAACACGCTCACCTTGCAAGTCGAGCACCTTGGGAATATCCGGGATCACGGCTACCAGGGGTGGGAAAGTGCCTTGAAGGGCGCGAGTGACTGCCGCGTGAAATTCGTCTGGAGTGAGACCATATCCTCGGCGTACCATGTTGAGCACAACGCGGATTTTCGAGGGCGTGATACTGTTCAGTCCACTGAGCCGTTCGGTGACAGTTTTATAGGCCACCATAGTGCGATACGCACTTTCGTCGGTGGGCCGGGCCACTAAGACCAGGGAGTTAGCAGCGGCAAGGGCACTGGCCGCGCCTTGTGAGGGAGGTGCGTCGAGGATAATTACTGTATACTCCTCTTTTATGGCCATATCTACCAGTCTCGATAAGCTGGCCGGATGAGCCTCCTCAATCTCCATGAACTCTGATAACAGGAATAAGTCGGGGAAACCGGCGATAATGTGCAGGTTCGCAGATACCTTCTGAATAGCCGCTTGGAGACCCTCGGCGGTAGGATTGCTCTGCCAGGTGGTGAGATTAGGACGCGATTTCAATTTAGCATCAACATAAAGTGGCAGAGGGTCAGGCCCATCCAGCCCAATCAGGAGAGTTTTGTAACCGCGTTCCATGGCCAGGTAGCCTAGATTACTGGTGATGGTCGTTTTCCCCGCCCCGCCCACCTGGTTCCAGACCGCGATAATGCGGGTGGCGACGGGCCTGCTGCCGCCACCACCGCTTTTTCTGTTTCCGCCGCCCCAGTGTTGGACAGCGTTGCGGTTGCCCTGGGCTGCAGCGTACATCTCCTTCATCAGGTTAGGAAGATTGGCGTCCCCTACAAAAGTCTTCTTGACCTGGGGGAAGTTCTCTAGCCCCTGGCGGGCCTGCTCCAATTCATTCTGGGGGACATCCCTGGGCAAGAAAACATATGTTGCGGATTGCACTTTGGGGATAGCCTGCATCAGGGCTTGAGGGCCATCGAAACAAGCCGCGTCCAGGAGAATGACATCTTGCACTCCGCCCAGTTTGGCCAGGAAATCATCTCCTGTGTAGGCCACAGAACTGATCCTAAAGCGGCCTACACCGGAAAGGGCTTGATACCAGAGGTCAACGCGCTCTTGCGGGCCTGCCAAGAGGACGCTAACGGGGTCCTCGGTGTTTGTGTTATTCCAAGCCATAGATACCTCCTTGTGCTGCTACTCTCGACGTTTCCTGGATTTTGTCTTGGTTGGGAGCGATTGTGCAGCATGATTTATAACGGCCATCTTTATTTTGTGAGGAATTACTCGCCAACCAGAGGCGGTCATCAGTCGTTTCCATAATTGCCTTTGCGATGATTTGTTCAAAATATTTGGTTAGTTCTGGTGTTCCAGCAGTTATTACTACTGTTGGTAAAGTTGAGGTCATATCTATCCATCCTCCCCTGGTGTGGGCGTGGGCGTTCCTGGGCCGGGTGTTCCCGGCCCGGGTGTCGGCGTCTCCGTGGGTGTAGGAGAGGATTCTGGGGTAACAACCAAGTTGGGAATGTGAACCCCGGCGGTGATGAAGCTCTGCCTATCATCCGGGTCCATGAAGAGAGATAATTCCACCTTCGAGGAGTGATCGAAAGCTGAGAGCAATTCAATGACGTTCACCGTCCGGGTTTGGCTTTCAACTCCAAAGGCGGAGAAATCATAAGCGATAATGTGCTTGTCCGTTGATACAGCGAGGATGATTACCCCATCATCTTCACGGGGCTGGTCAATACCTCCGCTGCCACCCATAGCCGCGCTCTCATCCTCGGCATTTTCTGCTTCAGGCTCATCAGCCAGGAAGGTAGGAGAAACGTATAGCACCCGCAAGCCGTCGCTGACAACCTTCGAGAAACTACCATCCGTTGAAGCAATTACAGCGTTGACGCCTACGTAGTCGCCGGGTTTGATCAATCCGGCCAGACCCGCCGAATCGGTGATCTCAATACCAATCGCCCGCTCGTCAGGTTGCAATTCCCAGGTAGTGGCTCCCAAGTGACCGCGCAAGATCACGTCCTGCGTGCTGCGTGGAATGCGCAGGGTTTCTCCTACCAGTTCTGCTGCATCCGTGAACGCGCCCTGGGGGACGTTAGTGACCGGAAGCTCCACTTCCTGGATGTCATTGGTCGTGATCGTGTACCCTTCCGGGAGGTCGTGTTTAGCGACAATAACGGTCATAGTCTTGCCCATCTGCGCTTTGCCAATGAATACCACGGCTATCAGGGCTAGGACGGCGATGATGGTGCGAATGATTTTTTTGTTCATAATGTTTCCTTTGGTAATCCACTAATCTTTGGTCTATTTTTTATGAATGTGGCCATAGTTTCTCTCGCAAAGACCGAGACGCTTTAGAGCGCTCAAATGTGTATGGCCGCTTTTCACTAAAGTCCAGTATCCACGCGGCGGCGTCGGGATCCCGTACTTGCGGCATCGTTTGCGAACCGCGTTACTGCTGACGCCCAACATCTCTCCCAATTGTGTCAAAGGTGTTTCCCACACCCACAGGCGGAGTTCTTCAGGAGTGACATGGAACTTCCTGCTAGCCATCTGAGCGCATTTAGGGCTGCAATGACTGCGCCGGTCGGCGTGGCTCTCAGCTACTGAGAATTCCTCTTTGCACCATTCACATATCTTCTTGACCCTGTTTCCGTGATAAGGCGCATTTTCACCCATGGCCTCCGCCATAGTAATTACTACCAAATTTGAGGCCGCAGTGTTTTTGGCATCTCCGTCTTCGTGCCAGACGAGCTCATTCTCTCCAAGCCAATGACCCACCTTGAGTGAGGCACTATGCCTGGCTAAAGACACTGTCCCATTTTGTCGGGCCAAGGGATGGGACGGCATATAGAAATAGGGATACCCGTTGGCAGTATGTGAGATTTTAGCTTGAATTGGCGGGGCTTCGTCTGGGAGTGTACCGGCAGTGATTTTCTTGTTCATATCATAAAAACCTTTTTTGGATGGAGAGCGCGTATTTCTTTGTAAAGTTGTATTTGCAATATTATTAGCTGTGTGCTAATATAGGAGCCATGTATAGGATTCTTTTCACTAAAGACGCCCTGAAGACTCTAAGGAAACTACCTCGCAATCTGGCTAAGCGAATTCGTAAGAAGATTGATCGGGTGGCTGCTGATCCTTTTGCACCTTACGCAAACGTCAAGAAACTTCGCGACCGTCCAGGATATCGGCTGCGAGTCGGGGATTGGCGCGTGATTTATGAATTGGAGAAAAATGAACTTATCATCCTGGTCTTGAAAATTTCCTCCAGAGGAGAGATATACAAATGACTGTGCAAAT
>DAOUWT010000304.1 GCA_030666985.1 Chloroflexota bacterium | reverse complement strand
TTACCAATTCGCCCTACAAGGGGAGTGGACAATGACAAACATTCACCCTCCCCTACACATGGCAGATCGCCGAGGTTTTTGGAGTGTAAACCTCAAAGGTCAAAGACACGGTCTTGGCTAGAGGGATGAATACTTACCTTTTACTTTTTGGAGGATAATATGAACTCAAAAAATGACCGCCGCTCTATCAATGCTTGGGCCATGTACGACTGGGCTAACTCCGCCTTTGCCACTACGGTAATGGCCGGATTCTTCCCGCTTTTCTTCAAAGCCTATTGGGCCGCTAACCCCGCTGACCCTACCACAAGCACATTTTACCTGGGAATAGCAAATTCTGTGGCCTCTATTATCATAGCCCTCCTTGCGCCATTTTTAGGAGCCGTGGCAGATAGAGGAAGTGCCAAGAAAAAATTCCTCTTCACATTTGCCCTTTTGGGAGTAGTGGCCACCGGCGGACTCTGGTTCGTAGCCCAAGGATTTTGGCAACTGGCCGTTATCCTTTACATCACCGCTACCATTGGCTTCTCCGGCGGCAATATCTTTTACGACTCCCTCCTACCTAGTGTAGCCTCAGAAGAAAAGGTTGATTATGCCTCATCTCTGGGTTTTGGGTTGGGATATATTGGCGGCGGATTACTCTTCCTGATCAACGTCATGATGTTCCAAATGCCAGACTTATTTGGCATCCCCAATCCTGAAACCGCCATAAAAATATCCTTTGTATCTGTGGCAGTGTGGTGGGCAGTTTTCTCCATTCCTATTGCACTCTGGGTAAAAGAACCCAAAGCTTACGAACCAGTAAAACTCGGGGCAGCTTTTGGCTTAGGTTGGAATCAATTGATGGGCACGCTTAAAGACATCCGCCATCTAAAAATAATCGGTATGTTCCTGTTGGCCTACTGGTTCTATATTGACGGCGTTGACACCATTGTGAGAATGGCAGTCGATTACGGCATGAGCATTGGTTTTCCAAGCAGCGCACTCATCACGGCCCTGCTCATGGTGCAATTCATCGCTTTCCCGGCCGCTCTGGCTTACAACTGGTTCGCGTCCAAAACAGGCATCAAAAAAGCCATCTTCATTGCCATCTTGGGCTACGGAGTAATTACCTTCCTTGGCTTCCTAATGAACCAAGAATGGCACTTCTACGCTCTGGCCGCTATGATAGGCCTATTCCAAGGCGGCATCCAGGCCCTCAGCCGCAGCCTTTACACCCGCCTCATTCCCAAAGAAAAATCGGCGGAGTTCTTTGGCTTCTACAACATGCTCGGAAAATTTGCCGCCGTCATTGGGCCATCTCTCATGGGTACGGTAACTGTCCTAACCGGTAACGTCAGATACGGCATTCTCTCCATTCTCATCCTCTTCATCTTTGGCGCGTTTTTCCTTGCCAAAGTCGATATAGAAGAAGGCCAAAAAATGGCCCAAGAATATCTGGCCTAAACGAAAAGAAATCTTACCAAAACGCATGACTACTCCTAACCATCAATCTGGCGCGATGCGGGATATGTTCGCCCGTATCGCGCCTAATTATGATTTAATGAACCGCGTGATGACGGGCGGACAAGACACGCGTTGGCGGAGGACTGTCCTTCAACGTGCTGACCTGCCCCGCAGCGCCACAATCCTGGACTTGGGGGCGGGGACCGGCAATTTGGCTAGGGAAGCTGTTCGTCAACGCCCCAGCAGCCACGTTGCCGCCACGGATTTCGCCATCCCTATGCTGCGCCTCGCACAGGGCAAACACCCCTCCCCCAACATAGGCTGGAACGCCGCCGACGCCCTCCAGCTCCCCTTCCCAAACGACACCTTCGACGCCGTAGTCTCCGGCTTCCTGCTGCGGAACGTGACCGACCTCCCCCGCAGCCTCGCCGAGCAACACCGCGTCCTCAAGCCTGGCGGCAAGTTCGTCTCCCTGGACACGACCAAGCCGACCCCCCACTCGCTCTCCCCCCTCATCAAGCTATACATGCACAAAATCATCCCCGCCCTGGGGCGTTTGCTCACCGGTAACGGGGACGCATACACTTATTTGCCCGAAAGTTCAGAAAATTTCCTTAGCGCCGAAGCCCTGACCGCTCATTTGGCAGCCGCCGGATTCCGAAAAATCCTCTACCAGCGCTATATGTTTGGAACCATTGCCATTCACTGGGGAGAAAAATGAACCAGCCTACCAAGCCTCAAGACAAAGCCGCCCTGCGTGGCGAGCCATCCTACGTGTGGCGTGAGGGGCAGGAGCGCCGCCTGGGGATGATAGTCCAAGCCGCTGGGGACCGCATCCGTGGCCGCATCCTGGAAGATGGGTGCGGCGTCGGTATGTACGTCGGGCATATTGCTCCCTTGGGCGGGAGTGTCTTCGGCCTGGAATATGATTTTCCCCGCGCGGTTGAGGCTCATCAGAGCGGAGAGCACATCCTGAACGCAGCCGGGGAGCATCTCCCCTTCCCCCCTGGCACGTTTGACCTCATCCTCAGTCACGAAGTCATTGAACACGTCCAAGACGACCGCGCTGCCATCGCTGAAATCGTCCGCGCCCTGCGCCCCGGCGGACGCTTGATACTGTTCTGCCCCAACCGAGGCTATCCCTTCGAGACTCACGGCATCTACTGGAGAGGGGAATACACTTTCGGCAACATTCCTTTGGTTAATTATCTCCCCCGCCAACAACGTGATAAACTGGCTCCCCACGTTAGGGTTTATACCTGGGGAGACCTGTCCAAATTATTCGCGGGATTGCCAGTCAAATTTATCTCGCGTACCATAATTTTTGGGGCTTATGATAATATTATTCACAAATGGCCCCGCCTGGGGCAGGCCCTGCGTGCTCTCCTTCACCTTCTGGAACGCACGCCCCTGAAAATATTTGGGCTTTCCCATTTTTGGGTGGTGGAGAAGGTGTAGAGGGTGCAGAAGAGCCAGAGGAGGCAGAGGAAACAAGGGATACAAAGGAAACAATTTTGATGAAAGAGAATTCCCAAGAAGTACTTGAAGAACTTATCGGAGAATTATTACGCGAGCGCGGCTGGCGGCTGGCAGTGGCCGAGTCTTGTACCGGCGGATTGATCGGACACCGCCTCACCAACATTCCCGGCTCATCCACCTATTATCTGGGCAGCATCACGGCCTATGCTTACGATGCCAAGGTACGCTTGTTGGGCGTCTCGTGGGCGACGCTGGAGACGCACGGCGCGGTAAGCGAAGCCACCGTGCGGGAGATGGCGGAGGGCGTGCGCCAAACCCTGGCCGCGGACGTGGGCCTAAGCGTCAGCGGTATCGCCGGTCCCGGTGGCGGAACGCCCGACAAGCCCGTCGGCTACACCTGGTTCGGGCTTAACACCCCCGCTGGAACTTGGGCGAAGCAGCATACCGCCCAAGGTGACCGCATCGCCAACAAACGTGAAGCCGCTCAATTT
>DAOUWT010000387.1 GCA_030666985.1 Chloroflexota bacterium | reverse complement strand
GCACACACGCGGAACCTTCGTCCAAACTACATTTCCGCTCCACTGGTCAGGCGCCACCCGCTATTTCCCCCGCCACCCCCCCCCCGCCCCTCGCCCCTCGCCCCGCGCAACTCGCAACTCGCCACTCGCCATTCGCCATTCGCCTCGCCCCACCCAATACCCAATCTCCAATAGCTAATATCTAATCTTCACTCCCCCCATGAAATCAAAACCCAAAACATACCTCCTGCTCATCATCGCCAGCGGTATCCTCTTGGCTTGGCTGCTCAACACCCCTCCCGGATTATTGGGAAAAGCCGACGCTGTTGGTTATGCCGTTTGCCACCGGATCGAAGCCCGTTCCTTTCACATCATAGACCGCCCCGTTGCTCTATGCGCCCGCTGTACGGGCCAATACTTGGGGGCTGTAATTGCCATCCTTTATGCGGGTTTGTTGGGGGGACGCCGAAGCGGGTGGCCGGATAAAAAGGTCATTGCCTTTGGGGTGATTTTCTTTTTAGCTTATGGCCTTGATGGCACAAATTCCTATATACACTTTTACCCAAACCTGGCTAAGTTCTATCTCTATGAACCTAATAACACCTTGCGCTTATTAACAGGGACGGGCATGGGTTTGGTTATGGGCTTTGGGACGTGGATCATGTTCCAGGGCGTGGTTTGGCAGGAGGGGGAGGGTACGCCAAGTTCTGGCGTGCCAAATTCTGACGCGCCAGTTTTGAGCGGATTCTGGCAGTGGGGCGGTTTGCTGGCTGTGGCGGTGGGCGTGGATGTCCTGGTATTGACCGAAAACCCCCTCTTCCTCTATCCTCTGACGGTGGTCAGCGCCCTGGGCGTGGTTGGCTTACTGTCTCTCTTGTACGCCATGATATGGATCATGGTCTTCCGAGCCGAGAACAGTTTTGCCCGCCCCCGTGATTTGATCTGGCCGCTTGCGGCTGGCTTCACCACGGCAATGCTCCAAATTTGGCTTTTAGGCGTTGTGCGCTTTTGGGCTACGGGGACGTGGGGTGGATTTCACCTGGGATAAGCTGAGGGGCAGCGGGGGGCGGTGGGATGGGATGGCCCGGACGCTGGGGGCCTGCTCTGCGTTGAGGGGGACGGATTCACCACTCCCCTGGGGGGGGGCCCCGCGTCAAGGATTCACCAAGCCCTCAGCCAATCCCCCGCATGAGCCATCTCCTCCCCGTCCATCCAGACCAGCGTATTCTATTCGAGGCCGAGCAATTCTTTGGCGCGCTCCAATTCATCTTTGCGGACGATGATCTCGGATGTTTGGGAATCTCCCACGTAGGCTTGGGGTGATTTGAAGTGCGGGACGACTACGGCCTTGATGCCGTTGTTTTCCAAAATTATTTTATCTCGTTGAGCTTCGAATGTGGGGCTTATGAGGAGGGTGACTGTTTTCATAGGGTTACTCGCAGGTGGGATATTTGAGAAATTGTCGGATACCAGGTGGTGTTTATATTCTACCTTAAAGTGAAACGTGATGCGTGATGAGTGATGAGTAAAACGAGCAATGAGGTTTAGATTGCTGAGACCATTCAGATATCCAATATCTAATCGCCAATATCCACCTAATAAGCCAAATGAATTCTATACCCATCCGGCCCCATGAGCGCGGTGAGTTTATCCCAGCCCATAGCAAAACTCCAAGCCAAGAGGGCGGCGAGGACTAGCCAGGTGAGTCCGAGGATGAGGTAAGGCCATTTACTCGCCTGGTAGGGCGGGAGCAGGCTGGATATTTCTTTCCTCTTTGCCCAGGCTTGGGCTGCAAAGGGCAGGAAGACGGGAACCAGGGCCAGATGAAAACGAGGCTCGGCGATGATCAAAAAATGGGGCGCGCTGTAGCCTACCAGGAGGGCAATGGCCAGGTATACCGGAGCGCGGTTTTTGGCGAGCAACATTCCCAGCGGGGAGAGGAACATGATCGCTACCCAGGGGGTGATCAGCACCAAATACAACAATCCCAGCCAGGGTTGGGGGATGGGGCCGAAGATTCCGTTTCCGTAGAAAAAGGCCATCTCCCGGTCTTCAACGCTGAAAAAGAAAGCCACTTTCCGAAACACGCGAATGAGGGCTTCGCCGGGAGCTGCTTTGATGAATTGGAGTGCTTTTTGGGTTGTATAGTGGTCTCGCTCCACGTCGTCTAGGATGTTGAGGGGTTTGATGGCTATGTCAGAGATAAATCCCCCGTTGCCTTCGGGGTGGTAGCTGATGAAGATGTTATATCCCAGGCTGCTTTCCATGAAGGTGGGCTTGCCCATGATGCGTGTATTTCGTATAGCCCACGGGAGGCAGATGCCGAAAGCAATCACGAGGAAGATAGCGGCTTTTTTGAGGTCTATCTGTGGCGTGGCGTGGCGGCAGGTTTCTGAGGAGACCTCCGAGGTTTTTGAAGTGCAAACCTCGGAGGTC
>DAOUWT010000384.1 GCA_030666985.1 Chloroflexota bacterium | reverse complement strand
ATGCGGAAAGGATGAACTATTGGCTGTCGATTCTTGCTCAAAATCATAAACTGCTATTTGATATAGCCGCAAAAAGGATAGCGCCATGAAAAAACCTGAAAAGATGATCATCTATAACCTGTTTCCCTTGTTGGCCGGAAAATTCACAGACTGGGAAAGGCATCTATTGAGGGCATCTGAAATGGGCTTTAACTGGGTTTTTGTTAATCCCATTCAGCGTCAGGGTAAGTCAGGCAGCCTTTATTCAATAGCGGATTATTATGATTTCAACCCTGTCTTGGTTGAGCAAAAAAGTAAAAAAGCACCCCGGGAACAGGCAAAAGAAGCAATCAAGACTGCAAAAAAATTAGGTCTCAATGCGATGATTGACCTGGTAATCAATCATTGTTCTGCAGATTCAGATCTGATTACATCACATCCCGACTGGTTTCTATGGGAGTCTGATGGTCATGTGGCCCATCCTTTCTGTGACGAAGACGGAAAAAAGGTGGTCTGGAAAGACCTGGCAAAGTTCGATCATAGAGATACAAGGGACAAAGAGGGGCTTTTTCAATATTTTTTCAATATCGTAAAATCCTTGATTGAATTGGGTTTTAAGGGATTTCGCTGTGACGCCGCTTACCAGGTTCCTAAAAGCCTATGGGAAAGACTCATTAAAGAAATAAAGAAGGCGCATTCTGATGTGGTCTTTTTTGCAGAGACGCTCGGATGTCCATCAGACCAGACCAGAAGGACCTCCGGCGCCGGTTTTGATTATATATTCAACAGCTCTAAATGGTGGGATTTCAACAGCCCGTGGGTGATGGCACAATATGTCCTTACGCGAGAAGTAGTTCCTTCTATAAGCTTCCCTGAAAGCCATGATACAGTGAGACTCTGTGAGGAACTTCACGGCAATATGGAAGGGCTTAAACAACGCTATCTGTTTCAGCGCTGTTTTCAGCAGGTGTCATGATGCCCATGGGATTTGAATTCGGTTTTTGCAAAAGGTCTCATGTGGTAAAAACCAGACAGGAAGATTGGGAAGAAACAGATTCGGAATTAATATCTGTTAGCGTTTTATGTGAAGACTGGGAATATGAAGAATAATAATTTTATAACCAGACATTCCACCGGACTCGCTGAAGCTCGCCGGTGAACTCTAGCCCTCGAAATTATCAGATAGCTTTTTGTAAACTGCATTCAAAAATTGTTAAAAAAATGATCTCCATATAGCTCATAAGAGTACCATATGGTCTACAACCGGACCAATTTTATCTTGACAAGCTGATAAAAATTTATTATCTGCGGTTCACAGAAAGATCATCAAGCATATCTTATGGTCTATATGCGAACCAAAGAAAAAATAATGCCAAAGTCCATCACACGCACCTACTCACGCTATAGCCGCGATGCGGCTGCCTTGCTCGGAGCGTTGATCCGCGAAGCGCGTAATGAGCGCAAGCTCACTGCTCAGGAATTGGCCGATCGCGCTGGTATTTCTAGAGGATTGCTGCAACGCATCGAAAAAGGCAACCTCAAATGTGAAGTCGGAGCCGTGTTCGAAGTGGCAACCATTGTTGGTGTCAAGCTGTTTGATACCGATGAAAGCGCGCTGACGAAATACCTGCATCAAACCAAAGAAAAGCTGGCGCTCCTGCCAAAATCTGTTCGCAAGAAATCCAAAGCGGTGCGCGATGACTTCTAAGACAGAGAAAGAAACCTTTGTCTGGATATGGCTGCCGGGCGAAACCGAGCCTGTCGTAGCCGGGCGGCTTGAAGCTGATAACGGTAATGTCCTGTTCAACTATGGTAAAAGCTACCTGGATCGTAATGGCGCGATATGCCAGCTATGAAACGTTATCCGAAATTATCCGCCACTGTTTTACCGATCCGAAGCATACGCTGAAAGAGCTGTTCTCTCGGCTCGTCTTCAATATTCTGTGTGGCAATACCGATGATCATGCGCGGAATCATGCGGCGTTTTGGGACGGTAAAGCATTGACACTGACACCTGCTTATGACATTTGTCCGCAAGGCCGCACAGGCAATGAGGCTTCACAGGCAATGCTTATATCTGGCGACAATAATCTGAGCCAACTCAAAACGTGCCTTGAGACCGCTCACAACTTCCTTCTTTCTGAGGAAGAAGCCCGCGAAACATTCGGTAACCTGACTGCCGCAATCGAACAGCGTTGGGACGCCGTCTGTGAAGAAGCTGAGCTAAATGAAGTGGATAAGAAATTTCTTTGGAGACGGCAGTTTCTAAACCCCTTTTCAGTTGAGCAATAGGTATTACTTTTGAAAAGCAACGGGGCCTTGATTCTTGACATAACTGAGTTACATACGAAGTAGTGGTTTTGCCGAACCATAAAATGTACAGGACGCCAAACAACATGCGCCTGTGATTTTCGCGTTCTCGGCGGCTACGCCGCCGAGAATCGCGGCGCT
>DAOUWT010000376.1 GCA_030666985.1 Chloroflexota bacterium | reverse complement strand
GAGTCGGATTTATCCGACTTTGTTCGGTTAGCCCGCAATTCATTCGCGGGCTTGGGCAAGTGGCAAAAAATATACGCAACACGCAACACGCAACACGCATCACGCAACACGCATCACGAGTTTTTGCAATCCCCTAAGGAGTTTCAGTGGCGGGGAGAAGGGGTTCAATGTCTATGGGATTGAAATTAGTGATTACCAATACAATTTCTAACTCTGAGAAGTCAGTTACAGGTTGCACTGATGCGTTCTGAAAAAGAGCGTATTCCTGGCTCCGAACGCTCGTTACCTGTCCTACAATGATATTGGGCGGATAATTCCCTCCCAGTCCGGATGTCAGAATTAGATCGCCGGGATTGACTTTTGCATCTTGAGGAATTTGCTCGAGGGAGACATCACCGGTGATGGAGCCGGTCAGGACCGCTTCGCTTCGGGAAGGCTGCACCCTGACATTTACCTTTATGGATGGATCCGTAACAAGCTCTACCCGGGCACTTTTCGCGGTGACTTGAGCGACTCGGCCAGCCAAACCTTTTTGCGTGACAATTGGCATTCCCCGCCGGAGACCATCATCAGAGCCTCGGTTTATGATTACGTAGTGTAAAAAGGGACTGATATCGCGGCCAATCACAGTAGCTCCCAAATATTGATGCTCAGGATGGGCACGCGCAAAATCAAGGAGGGCGGCCAGAATTTTGTATTCGCTCAATTGTTGTTGTAACTCGACAATTTGGGCCTGGAGGTGAGCGTTTTCGGCTTCTAGATTGGCGTTTTGCTGCCGGATGACGGTGACATCTCGCGGGGCAGTGATGAAATCCTCGAACCCTTTATACTGCCTTGATACCCATGTTTGAGCTGCCACAATGGGTGTCAGAGCCAAGCGAGAGAGTGTTCCAATATATCCTCCCAGCGCCAGGGCTAGCAATCCGATCACTAGCAAACTGAAGACGATATTTCTAATAAAACTGGGAAAGCGTCTTTTCATACTTTTCCTGGGAATTTAGAGATGTGCACAAATGATAGGTGATCATTCAGCCCCCGTGGATTTTTGGGGGAAGGTGCCACGCAGGGGGAGGGGGTCGCCACGCAGGGGGAGGAGGTCGCCACGCCGGGGGGAGGAGGTCGCCACGTTGGGGGGAGGAGGTCGCCACGTTGGGGGGCTATCCCCCATCCCCAACCGGGAGTGAAAGGAATCACGCTTCACTCCTCACGTTTCACCCTTAGTGTCGGGTACTGTGACGCTCCAGGCCCACAAATAGACCTTTCCACTTACTGAATTCTTCCAAGGCTACTCCAGCTCCTCGAGCCACACAACTGATGGCATCTTCTGCTACCCAACTCCGTACTTTAAGCTCCTCGGTCAAGCGGGAATCGAAGCCTTGTAAGAGACTGCCGCCACCGGCTAGACAAATGCCTGTGTCCATTAAATCGGCCAAGATTTCAGGCGGGGTTTCATCAAGTGTGTCTCTTATAGTATCCATAATAGTTTGCACGGAATTTGCGGTAGCTTCTCTAAGCTCAATGGAAGAGATTTCTATGGCTTCCGGTAAACCGGTTACAAGGTTTCGCCCTCGGAGCGTTGTGGTTTTCTCTTCAGGGAGGCGGTAAGCGGAACCGATTGTTTTTTTGGTTTCTTCTGCCATGCGCAGTCCAATGAGCAGGTTGTACTTATTCCGCACATATTGAACAATATCCTCATCGAGTTCGTCGCCCGCTACGCGAAGAGAACGAGAAGTTACCACTCCCCCCATGGACATGACCGCTACCTCAGAGGTCCCGCCGCCAATATCGACCACCATGCTTCCTCGCACTTCGTCGATAGGCAAACCAGCCCCCAGGGCAGCGGCCACCGGTTCTTCGATCAGATAAGTCTCGCGAGCGCCCGCAGCTACAGAAGCATCATATACGGCTCTTTTTTCGACTTCAGTCACGCCGGCCGGAATCCCAACCACGACCCGAGGCCGGGGGATGGGGACAATGCTTTGTTGGTGCGCTTTGCCTATGAAATATTCCAGCATTGCTTGGGTGATTTCAAATTCCGAGATCACCCCGTCCCGGAGGGGGCGGATGGTTTCTACATTGGCCGGTGTGCGCCCGACCATCTCTTTTGCTGCGGCTCCAATTGCTATGGGTTCTCTGGTGCGTTTATTGATCGCTACATAGGATGGTTCTGAGATCACAATTCCTTTGCCCCGGACATGAACTAGCGTGTTTGCGGTTCCCAGATCTATGCCAATATCTAACGAAAAATGCCCTAATAACCAACTAAAGGGAGAAAATGTCACTTATGTGCTCCTTTTTTTAGGACTACGCAGTTTAGTGAAGTCATTTGCGTAGACATATTTTAAAATTTAATC
Organism: Chloroflexota bacterium; assembly: GCA_030666985.1. Taxonomy (GTDB): domain Bacteria; phylum Chloroflexota; class Anaerolineae; order Anaerolineales; family UBA11858; genus B10-G9. Next base: position 185 of record DAOUWT010000376.1, on the reverse strand, counting down.
AGGGGAATTATACCAGGTTTATTGAAAAAAGGTGTTTCTGCGTCCGTAAGGGAGTGCTAAAAAGTTGTTGGTTAATTTCTGCCCCCCTCAGTCCCCCCAAATGCCAAAAAATACGGAATTTGGGGAGATGCCCCCACTCCTCCCCTAAATTCGACATCTTCTCGTCGCATTTGGGGGAGGTAGGG
>DAOUWT010000001.1 GCA_030666985.1 Chloroflexota bacterium | reverse complement strand
TATGTTACACTCTTTCGGTCCAAATAGTCTACCTGGTCTCGCTGGTCGTCTCCCCACCCCCGCGTCTTCCCCGTTCCCCAGACCCCCTGCTTCTCTCCCCCTCCGAGGTATAAAATGACCCCCTCCCCCTACCAACAACTAGCCACCCGCCTGGATTCCCTCCCCAACGGATTCCCGCCTACAGAGGATGGCGCGGAATTGCGTCTCCTGGAAATGATCTTCACTCCCGAAGAGGCCGCTTTGGCGTCCCAATTACGAATAACGTTGGAAACCTCAAAAGAAGTGGCTGAGCGCATAGGCGGTGACCCAAAAGTGGTACGGAATTTACTCAAGGGTTTGGCTCGCAAAATGCTTATTGAGGTCGGGCGAACAGAGAATGGATTAGGCTATGGAATAATGCCCTTCGTGGTGGGAATTTATGAAATGCAATTCGCTACTCTGGACGCTGAAATGGCCCAGGTATTTGAAGACTATTACCAGCAAGCATTTAGTCATGTACTGGGTGTAACTCCTCCATTTCAACGAGTCATTCCCGTGAGTGAGACCATCCAAACAGGCATGGAAATAGGCCCCTTCGAGAGCGCGGCTGATATTGTGACCGGCGCCAATGCTTGGGGCGTGGTGGATTGTATCTGCCGGGTACAACAAGCCCTCATCGGCAATCCCTGTGAGCATCCCCTGGATGTGTGCATGGTCCTCAGTAAACGCCCCGGCGTATTTGATAACAATCCCGTCATCCAAGCCCAAACGCAAGCAGAAGCCCTGGCAACTCTCAAGCGGGCAGCCGATGCCGGTTTAGTGCATTCAGTGAGCAATACTCAAGAGGGCAACACGTATATTTGCAATTGCTGCACTTGCTCCTGCGGCATTTTGCGGGGAATGTCTGAGATGGGGATAGCCAACGTCGTCGCCCGGTCGGCTTTTGTCAATCAGGTGGACGAAGATTTATGCCTGGGATGCGAGATATGCGTGGATTATTGCCAATTCAACGCCCTCACTCTGGACGAGGATGATGGGTTAATCGTGGTCAAAGAGGTAAGTTGCGTGGGGTGCGGCGTATGCGTTCCTGCCTGCCCGGAGGAAGCCCTGATCCTGGTGCGGCGTCCCGAAGACGAAATCTTACCCGTCCCCGCCACCGAACGTGAGTGGGGAGAGCAACGCGCCGCAGAGCGGGGGATAGATATAAACGTGGTGCTGTGAGGTGTGAAGACGTGAGGCGTGAAGACGTGAGGCGTAAAACGTGAGGCGTAAAACGTGACAAAAGCTCTTCACGTATCACGAATTACGTTTCACAGTGGGATAGATTATTTTTTGGACATCCCTAAATAGAAAGAAAGCGATCCACCCCAGCGTTCCAGATATTTTCATCAAGATATTTGCCATCAATTTTGTCAGGGCGAACATATTTGACAAGGAAGTCTACCACGCGGCGGCGTTCTCCACCTTTTCTTCGGTCAATGATCTTATCTCTCTCGACGCGCCACACTGCGCCCTCTACTGGTTCTTGCGCTCCGTGAAAGCCGTAGGTATTTATTTTTTTCATGGCACTTTCTATGCTAAACGGCCCACCGCGATGGAGCAGGGCCGGCAGGATAAAATCCCCTTTTTCTGCCCGCGAAGAAAATTCATCGAACGGCATCCGTGTGCTCCCGACCAAAATATCGAATGCTACAAACGGCTCGTGGACTAGCTCGTATTTTGTGCCATGGACCTGCATTAGCCATTCACCGGCAATGCGCTCACCATCTTCCAGGACGGCCATGAAGCGCTGAAAATTCTCGTAAGCCCAATTGCTGAAATGGCGGTGCTGCTCGAAGGGTGACGACGCAGCCAAATAGCCCGCGCGTCCCAGGGGGTAGATACTATCCCCCAGGCGGGCTACGCCGACATTCGAGCCATCTACTTTCTCTTGCACGATGATGTCGTCGTGCCTGTCTCGTGCTTTCAGGGTAGCAATTCGGGCCTGCCCCTCGGGGCACGAGTGGTCGCCCGGTCCCATGCGGCTGCCAGGGAGGTGGGGGATATGGCCGTAATTTTTTCTACCAAGTGGTTTTTTTGCTTTCATTTTTTATAGAAAGTAACACCCACACGCTGAATATGTTCCACCACATCGGCGTCACTGATGTCATTAAAAATGGACAGGTCAAAGGTATAGGGGAGTAGCAAATCATCTATTTCGTTCATAATTCTATACAGAACTTTGAGCGTCAGGTCTGCTCCGCCGCAGAGAGTAAGGTCAATATCGGAATCGGTCTTATAATTTCCCATGGCCCGTGAGCCGTATAAAATCGCTTCCTCCACTTGTGGATAGCGGGCAAGAACAGCGGTGATTTTTTCGATAGTGGTTTCTTTCAAGCCATATTTCATAGGGACGCTTCTTGTTTTTTGCTTTCCAGGGTAGTTCGCAAAGCCGTGAATTCACTAAAGTAGCCCCCAATAGTGGCTGAAGCTATCTCTGCGGCAGTAGCCTCGTCGTAAGTGTGTGAGGTCAAATTACGGCTGGTAATCATATCCATCCAAATATTGCCTTTCGCTATCAAGCCCACGCGGAAAGCAGCTCGTGTGGCGTCTTTTGAGCCATAGAGATTCCGAACGCCGCTGTTTTCAAGAAAGTCTTTTAACGTCTTCCAAGCCAGTTCATGTGTATATTCAAAAGCCTGGATTAGTCCTTGTTCTTCTAATCTTGAGAGAGGCCGCTGTTGAGCCAACTCTACGGCCTCTTTCAATTGCGAAAAGACTTTTATGAAGTGATTGAATCGTTGAATCCAGCGGATGTCTTGGTTGCTCATAGAAAACCTCCATAAAACGCCCTGGTAAGCAAGAGGGAATGGATTATTCAGGTCGTACCATTATACGCATCCAGATGGATGTACGAGAGCAGCATCCAGCAACGTGCGACTGGCCATCAATCGTCAACGCGGCACCTCTTGCAGGTAATACTGCAATTTATTGAGGCAACAACAAAACATGTTTTTCAACTTTTCTGGATACTGGGATTTAGCATTGTAAATAAGATCATCAGAAAAATTGATGCAAAGCCAAAGGATATGATTGGGATTGTTCCCAAGGCAGATGTAAATTTTCCTGGAAATGTTGAAATTATCATTTTTAGAAAGAGTTCTGATACCAACGAAATCACAACAGTTGCTACTACAAATGAGAGTGTTAATTTTTTTATTTTAATATGCGTATAATCGACAACTCGAATTATCGCAACTGACATAATTTTATAAAATAAGGCAATAGCAATTAGGCTAACCCATCTTTTTGTCGGTATACCCAAAAACGTCTGTTCAATAACGTGTATATTAGAACTTATAATAACTCCAATAAAACAAAGTAAGGAAAAACTTGTGATGAATACAGACAAACTACTCACAAATGTATCTATATAAAGACTAGTGAATTTCTTAACATAGTCGGGTTTATCTTCCACTTTATTACTCCCTACTGCAATCAAAATAAATGTTGTGGTGATGATAATGCAGAAGTATGACAAAAACACGGAAACCAAAAGGGACCCATCTCTTGTAAATAAGTTAAATTGAGCTTGAGAAAGCTTACGTTCAAATAGATAAACTAAATTATTTAGGTTATGCTCAACAATTAGACTTGATATTATTGTGGATTGGGGAACCATTTGATAAAACAAGATTGTAATTACTAATAATGTGGGAAAGATTAGCAAAGCATAGTATCCGCTTAATTTTTCATCGCCTAACTTTGCTTGAGTAAATGTCCATGAAAGCGATCTTTTCAAATCCAATAGTAGACGTCGTGAAATATTTGGCTTGTAGATCACAATGCCACAAAGAATACAAAAAAGTGTTAAAGCCACATAAGTGATTATAGGTTGTGTATGTTCGGGCTTTAGACTTCCTGCTATTACGCCACCATCTTTTACCAGTAGTATACCCTCAGATCGAAGATCGTTTGTAAACTCCCATTGATAATATCCATTAAAATAACCTACTGGACGCCATTTCTTCCCCAGGTCGGTTGTACGATAAACCAAAACTTCACTATAGGATGATTTTAATAAATATACATTATCTTCAGCTATAAATAAAGCATCTGAATAGTTCGAGACATCTTGTGTATCAATCAAGTATTCTGAATAGTTTTCATTAGGTTTGATCACCATCAGTCCTACCGGATCAGAACACTCAAATTTCCATATTGACCCCAATTGATATTTTATATTCTTAAAATATCCATAATATGGAGGATATGATTTACATTTAGTATCTTTTACTGACCAAACTATACCGTCACTTGAACTAGCGATACTAACCCCAGAATCATTTGCTATTAAAGCTAAAATTAAGTCTTTCGGCTCAGAAATTTTTTCTAACGCTAATACTTTATTTCCCGCACCTAACGTTGTTTGGTTCCAACTTTCTGTTGCATCATAACTAATAAAGATACCATTAGATGATGTTCCCAGTAAATAGATTTCATTACTTAATTGCAAGGATTTAGTCGATGAAGTGATTAACGTCTTATACCTAACCGGTTGGAAATCTTCACCCTCTGTCTTACTTGCATACAAAGCCTCGTCCCCAATATAATAAATTGAATTTCCGCTAACTGCTCCTAGCCTGCCACCTTCAGGCAAATCATGTTCCAGCCATGTCAATCCTTCGTCTGAACTTGTTAACAAGATTTGCCCTAATGTTATATAGAAGTTCCCCGGTTCATTAGACGCAAGAATGTACGGTTGCTCATATTTAGTAATCGCAAGTAGACTACCACGCTTTGACCAAGTATCCCCACCATTTGCGCTCACAACCACATCATAACTTTCTGTTATTCCCACTATATTCTCATAATTTCCAGGATGAATAGCAACAGAATGAAAAAACATGAAACTATCAGACCAATTATTTCCAAGATCTTTGCTAGTATGTAATACCCCTTTATTGTCTAAAGCATAAATTATTTCCCCTCCATATTCTACCCAAAGGTGTTCGATTGAAAAACCTCCAAGCCCAGATTGCTCCCATTTGTTTTCGCCTGTTCTTTTTCGCCAAACGCCCCGATTACTTGGTCCTGAAAACAAAAGGCCATCTCCAGCGAAACTAATGGGAGCATAACCATCAAGTGGCAAATTACCTGTTATAGATTTCCAAGAGCTACCCCCGTCAAACGATTCTAGAACTTCTCCCCCGTGCACACTAATTATTAGATGATTCATATCCGACGAGTCAACGGCTAACCTCCGAATATCATATTTAAATAATTCACTATTTCCAGGAAGCGGGGTCCAAGAATAGCCTCCATCTCGACTTTCAAACAAACCGTGTACATAATAGGAGTAAGATAATAGATAATTGTAGTTTTTTCCCCAGACTTGAAGTTCCTTAATATCAAAGTCTGTGCCCGATTTTATTGCACTTAATCCAAGTGCGTCCCAGCTATTTCCAAAATCTTGTGATGAAATAACGCCATTTGTAAGAGTAGCAACTAAGACCACTCCAGGATTTCCTTCATCCTCAATAATAGAAAGTACTTCATCTAATAACTTACCATTATTTCTCCAATGTTCACCACCATCTACGCTATAAAACAGACCTTTACGATCGTCTGTTCCAACAAAAATGATTTGACTTGAACCTTTAGATAGTAGAATAGAGGAGATTGAAACACCGTTCAAGCCCAAGTATTCCCATTCTTCACCGCCATCAGTGGTGCGAAAAATCCCATAATCACTAGGAGCAATATACACAACATTCTCATTGTTTAAATCAACGGCTATTGGTGAAGATCCTTCATCATCGGATTCTCGAATTAATTTCCACTCCATTCCGCCATTATCACTGCGAAAAATCGCTCCATGTAAACAACTTATATAAACTTTATTTGGATTACTTGGTGAGTAACTGACCGAAGTGACAACCTCGCCTTCAAGAATTGGTCCAATCCAAGTTTGAGAGCCGTCCGCTGAATAGTAAATACCATTTAACGTACCAGCTAACATTTCATTAGGCTTGTCTGGGTTATAAGCCAAGTCTGTAATAATATCCTTGACTGGACCCAAAATTTCCCAATTGTTCCCGCCATCTTCTGTAATAGCTACTCCCAAGTTAGTTGCAGCCCACATTTTTTCATCATAATATTGATCTACTATTATCTTTGTTATAACAAGATCATCAAGTCCAATAAATTTCCAGTCCAGTAGATTTGTAGATGAATACAATCCTGCTCCATATGTCCCTACATAATATACTTTCCGGTCTTTAGCTTTTTGAATAGCAAAGGTTGTAGGAAATATTTCATCAGAAAGCAAGGTCTTCGTTTCAAATTGAGTGGTCCTAAAATTTAAAGTGCGTGATTCTTGACGTAATCTAACATTGCCAATTGTAGATAGATCAGTTTCCTTTTGTTGATATGTGATCGGCTGCCAATTAATAAATTCACTTTTAGGTAGAATAAAAATATCAAATATGGCTACTATAATACTAAGAAGAATAATTAGGGTAAAAATCTTTTTCGCTTCAGGATTCTGGCGTAAATTCAAGATACGTTCTTGATCAATCAATAACTGAATGATAAATCCAATGATTCCCACTATTGCAGAAATGATTGAAATAATCAATATAATATCCATGTTGTCCTCCACTCAATGAATTTATTAACGAAAAATTAAATGTCCAATATTCAGATAACTATTTTACAGCAATTTCCCCCTAACCAAACCGCATATCTATTGCAAGTTCCCCTGAATCGGAGTATGTACAGCAAAATAGCCACCTAAACTGTCGTTTTTAGGAATACTGCAATTCAGTATAGCATGCTTTAAGGTGAAACGCAACAATAGAACAACGAAACGCCCCCCGCTCCCATGCCCCATTAACCATTCACAATTCACCATTCCCCATTAACCATCCCTCCCCTTCACCACCTTCTCCAAGACCCAGAAAAACGCCGCAACCCCTAATACCGGGACCATCGCTCCCAGCAGGCATATCAGGCCCATCAGCGCGGAAGCCTTTCCATAGAGCGAATAAATCAGGCCATCCCCCACCAAAAAGACCAGCACAAAAAAACCGACTAAAAGGCGTTTATTCGTTTGCTTGCTGTGTTCACGTAAATTTAGACTCACCTTATCACCTCGTCATCTAAGTTCCTAACCCGCCACTCGCCAACTCGCACACTCTCACGTAAACCAACGTCTAAGTTTCCCGCGCCAGCCAGTCGCAACCGCACGCCGAAGCTGGGGAAGAGCTTCCTGCACGGCAGCATCTCCACGGGCGGCCAAGTCTACAACATCCACCTTGTCTAAAAAGCCTATATCTTCTGCCCGGGGACGAATTATGACATCAGGTTTTTCCAGTTTTAGCCGAGTGTGAGCCAACATATATGAGCCCATTTCAAGGGAACGGATGAAAATATCAAAGGCTTGGGCTACCCGCAAGTTAGCAATAGGCTTTAAAATGGGTGTCTCTGGGATGATCTTAGGGGCCGGGAGTTGAGACCACTGCTCCGGGAGCGGAGACAAGCTAACAGCTACAACGGGCAAATTAGGGGCCAGAGAACGAGCTATTTCCACCGGAACGGGATCAAGGACTCCCCCATCTACCAACCGGCGCTCACCCCACTCATGGGGAGGGAAAACGCCTGGAATTGCGATGGTAGACATCACAGCGTCCAATACTCGCCCTTCTTGCAAAACCACTTCTTGCATAGATACAATATCCACGGCGGCCAGAGCACAAGGGATACGTAAATCTGCAAAAGTCTCCTCATCAATAAATTTATGCAAAGCCTGAACAATGCCCGTTATACCAAGCAGGGCAGGCCCGCGCCCAAAGCTGTATAAACCCCCTTGATCAATTTCGCTAAAAATATCAATAATTTCCTGTGGGCTGTATCCAGCCGCGTATATAGCAGCCGTCATCCCTCCCGCGCTCGTTCCAGCTACGGCTCGGATGCGAAAGCCCTCTCGCTCTAAAGCTCTCAGGACTCCAAGATGCGCATTGCCTTTAGCGCCTCCGCCACCCAGAGCTAAGGTTATGTCCATATGAGTACTCACTTTTCTTTGGGGTCTCGAATCAATTCAAGGTCTCGAATCAATTCGAGGCTGATTTGCAAAATCCACCTGCGTGGATTATGCCGCTTCGCTAACACCAACCGACGAAGGTCGGTTTCGCAGAACAGGGTCGATTTCCAATCGATTTAGCATCATCAAGAGCGAAATTTACGCCAATACCGCCGCACGCCGTCTGCTGTCATGGAGGTAGGGATAGCGGCTTCGTAGGCGGCCACGTACTTGTCACTTAGGCCAGCTTTTTGAGATTGAACCTCAAGCCAATCCTGGAATTTTGCTCGCGCCTCTTCGGGGCTGGGGTCGGCGGGGAAGACTTCCTCCATCCAGGCTTCCAGGTCGTCTAGCCCACGCATCACAGCGGCGATGTGCTCTTTAGCGTCGTCGTAGATGCCGAAGTGAGTGGGGGCGATGCGCTGGAAATCAACCTGGTTCAAACGTTGCATGCTTTCCCGCCAAGATTCCAGGTGGAATTCCGGTGGCACGGCCGGGATGCGCACGTGGAGGTGTTCTCCCGGCACGGGGACGCGGATCCCGCCCACGTCACCGGTGAAGCAAATATCTTCGAAATGATAGACAATATGATGGCGGGCGTGTCCAGGTATATCCAGGGCGTGGAAGGTCAGGCCTTCTATTTTGATCTCATCGTTGTCGTGCAACTTGTGGATTTGCGCTTCGGGGACAGGGAGGTACTCCCCCCACAGAGCGTCCATTTGGTCGCCGTAGATGCGGGTTGCGCTCTTTAGCAATCGAGAGGGATCAATCATGTGGGTCGCGCCAAAGTGGTGGACGTGGATGCGGGCGCCCTGCATGGCCCACCATCCCGCCGAGCCGGCATGGTCGAGGTGGATGTGCGTCACCAGCACGTCGGTGATGTCGCTGGGGGTGAGGCCGTGCTCCGCGAGAGCGTCTTGCAGAACCGGCAGGGTGGAACCTGGCCCGCACTCTATTAGCACTGCTCCGCGCCGGTGTGGGATGAGGTAGGCGGCTATGGCATTGGGAATGTTTTGGAATTGGAGGTCAAGGGTGTGAATAGTCATGTTAGTCCGATAGTCTAGTAGTCGTTAGTCGGGTAGTCGGTAGTCTGATAGTCGTTGGTCAAGTAGTCGGGTAATCAAATAGTTAATGCCGTAATTGTCAAATAGGGTATCGTTTCACAGTGCTGTTTTGTGGGTGGAGCATTTTTATCTGAAAATCCATTCTCGCCAGGGCAATAAATTAAAGTCACTTCTGCTTTGCTTTTCTTTCCCATCGTATAGCACAAAATTATTAGTTTCTACATTTAGCAAGGATTGATAATAAAGCAAATTTTTACTCATTCCACGCTGATAAGTTTGCCCCGATTTGATTTCTACCAGATTTAATTTACCCTCATCCTCATAAACTAAATCTACCTCATGCCCAGCCTTATCGCGCAGATAAAAGAATTTCTTGTGTGTATATTGATTTAAGTTTTTTTTGAGGGCTTCACCGATGATGAAATTTTCAAAAATTTGTCCTTTTAAATAATGCCGCTTATAATCAGCTATATTTTTAATCCCTAAAAAATAAGCCAAAATACCCATATCATAAAAATATAATTTGGGTGATTTACGCAACTGCTTTTTTATATTTTTGAAATAAGGCTTAAGCGTAAAAACCAAATAGCTCTGATTCAAAATAGATAACCAAGATTTTGCAGTATTTGGCGAAATCCCAACACTATTTGCCAAACCCGTATAATTGATCACGTTCCCGACATTTGCCGCACAACTGGTCACAAAATCAACAAATCTATCTTTTTGGGCTATATTAAGCAGTGAAGTTACATCACGTTCAATATAGGTTTCGACATAGTTAGGATACCAGTCTGCGGGATTTAACTGGTGATCATAAATACGCGGATAAAAGCCTGAAATCAAAAACTCCCTATAATCATCAAAATAATAATTTGTATCTTTTAATTCTCGCAAAGAAAAAGGCAATAAAACAAATTTTGCCACTCTACCCGCTAAAGTTTGTGAGATTTTTTCATTTAACGAGAAATTTTGAGAACCAGAAATGATAAACTTAAGTTCAGGGTCATCATCAACCATCACCTGAATATAGGAAAACAGTTCAGGCACACGCTGAACTTCATCTATGACCATTTTTTTACTTTGCGCCAAAAAGCCTTGAGGGTCTTCAAGAGCAAAGTTACGTTTCATGGGATTTTCTAAATTAAAATAATGATAATCAGGAAAGATATTTCTGATCAAAGTCGTTTTCCCAGATTGCCTGGGACCTGTAATCGCGACCACAGGGAATTTACGCGATAATTCTAAAACTTTGGAAGTGATTGAGCGAGTAATCATAAAAACATGATAGCACAACTACACTAAATACACAATGGCATTGCGGATTTAGCGCAAAACAATTCAGTGAAGTTGGTGGGGGGGGAAATTGGATATTAGATATTGGGTATTGGTTCTCCTGATGCCCTGTTTCCCTGATTTCCTGCCCTCCTAACTCATCGCCCCCCGGCCCCAGACCCTTCGCATGCTCAGGGCATGCTTTGGGGGAGCTTGTCTCCTCGTCACCTCGTTACCTACTCCCTGATTTCCTGATTCCTAGTTCCCTAATCACTAGTCACGAGTACCTAGTTCCTCATCACCCTCCCCTCTTGACAAATACCTAACACCGCTTATTATATAAGCCTGCTTAATTACTTAGCGAGGTGAAACAATGTCCGATTCCTCAAAATCCTTTCAAGAAGCTGTGCGACTAACTATGTGCCAGGTTAGGCACTTATCTATGCACCATCTTTGGCGTTTTGCCAAGGAACAAGGTTTTTCGATGGCCCAAATGATTACCTTAAGGCACATCTACCATCAAGACCCTGCCAAAGGTTGCAGCATCTCAGATATTAGTGGCTGGCTGGGAGTGACGAATGCCGCTGTCAGTCAATCGCTCGACAAATTGGTGGATCAAGGACTGGTAGAGCGTCAAGAAAATCCCCACGATAGGCGCAGCAAGCAAATTTTGTTGACGCCGAAAGGAGAGGAGATGCTCAAAAAAAGTATGCAGGCCAAACAAACTTGGTTGGAAGATTTGGCCGCCCACCTGATGCCGGAAGAACAGACCCAAATAGAATCTGCATTTCGTTTATTGACAGAGAAAATCACTGACATGGAGAAAAGCTGAAAAACAAATTGTAAATGGTAAATGGTGAATTATGAATTGTAAATGATTGTTGCCATAAATTCGCCGCGTTTACAGGGATGGTTCACAATTAAGTGTACACTTCCAAATCAATATGTCACTGCGAGGAACGTTTTGTGTGACGTGGCAGTCTCCCGGTTAACACAAATACTCTGCGATCAGGGAGATTGCCACACCCCAAAAAAACGGGGGTTCGCAATGACATGTGGTTAATAAGAAAAAAGTGTCAACTAACTTCTAGCTCAAAATGAATCATCCCAGTTTATAATTTACCATTCGCAATTTACCATTCACCATTCACTTACGGAGCAAAGCTAATGAGACGAATTCTCAAGTATTACAAACCTTTTTCACTATTACTAATTGCCGCCATCGTCCTGCTGTTCGTCCAAGCCAACGCCGACTTGGCCCTGCCCGACTATATGGCCGACATCGTCAATGTGGGCATCCAGCAAAACGGCGTTGATAGTCCCCTGCCGGAGGCTGCCAGGCAGTCCACGCTCGAGCACACCGGCATTTTCATGACCGCCGAGGAAGAATCGGATGTACTGGCAAACTATACCCTAATTGACGCCAATTCTCCCGATTACGAATCTTACCTGGAGGATTACCCCGCCCTGGCAGACGAGGCTGTCTACGTGCTCCAAGAGGTAGATGCGGAAACCCGCGCCAGCCTAGAGGCTATTCTTAGCAAGCCGTTACTGATCTCCTTTGGGATTCAGCAAATAAGCGAGAATCCCGACCAGGCGGATATGCTCTTCCTCAGCGGAGGGTTTGATCTCTCTAAGCTGCCAGCGGGGATGGATATTTTCAGTGCCATGGAAATGATGCCAGAATCCCAGAAATCCCAAATAAGCACCGCGTTAGATGAGAGATTTGAAGCCCTGGGGGGAGAACGTGCCATCCGCATGGCAGCATCCCGCGCCGTGTTGGCAGAATACGAATCCCTGGGGATAGATACAGCCGCCATCCAGCGGGACTACATCTTGCACGTGGGCGGAATCATGCTCCTGATCGCGCTGGTCTCCGCCGTGGCAACTATCACCGTGGGGCTGCTGAGTGCGCGTGTCGCCGCCGGGGTGGCGCGTGACCTGCGCCGGGCACTTTACGAACACGTGCTGCGTTTTTCGGGAACGGAGTTCAGCCGTTTCTCCACGGCCTCACTGATCACCCGTTCTACCAACGACATCACCCAAATTCAATCTGTGACCACTATGCTGGTGCGGATGATGTTCTTTGCCCCCATCATTGGCATTGGCGCCATCTTTCATGCACTGGATAAAAGTCCCTCCATGTGGTGGATTATTGCTCTGGCAGTCGCGGTACTCTTGAGCATGATCGCGACAATTTTTTCGGTGGCCGGGCCAAAATTCAAAATTATTCAGCAGTTAATTGACCGTCTTAACCTGATTGCCCGCGAAAACCTGACCGGGATGATGGTGGTACGTGCTTTTGGACGCGAAAAAGGTGAAGAAAAACGCTTCAACTCCGCCAACCAAGACTTAACAGACACCAATCTTTTTATCAGCCGGGTCTTTGTAATCGTCATGCCATTTATGATGCTGATAATGAACGGCGCTACCATGCTCATCCTTTGGATTGGGTCGCACGAAGTCGCGCAGGCGCAAATGCAGGTGGGTGACATGATGGCTTTTATGCAATATGCCATCCAGGTCGTCTTTGCCTTTATGATGCTCTCAATGCTCTTCATTACGTACCCTAGAGCCGATGTCTCTGCCAACCGCATTGCCGATGTCCTAGAAACCGATATCACCATTCTCGACCCCAAAGAGCCAAAACACTTCCCCGAACCATTCCAACCGACTATAGAATTTCGCAGCGTATCTTCCCGCTATCCAAAAGCAGAAAGCGATGTGCTGCATAATATCTCATTCAAAGTTGAGGCGGGGCAAACGGTGGGCATAATGGGGACGACCGGCTCCGGGAAATCTACAGTCGTTGACTTGATCCCCCGCTTTTTTGACGTGACCAAGGGCCAGATACTGGTCAATGGAACAGACGTCCGCGACCTGCCGCTCAGCGAGTTGCGCGAGGTGATTGGCTACGTGCCGCAAACCAGCAACCTCTTCACGGGGACAGTCGAAAGCAACCTGCGTTTTGCAAGCGAAGACGCCGACGAAGAGACCTTGCACCAGGCCTTGGAAATTGCCCAGGCGGGGGATTTTGTTTTCTCCACGCCCGAGGAAATTCAGGCGGAAGTCTCCCAAGGCGGGATAAACTTCTCCGGCGGGCAGAAACAGCGTTTAACAATTGCCCGCGCTTTGGTCAAGAAATCCCCCATTTACATATTTGACGACAGCTTCTCTGCCCTAGATTACAAAACCGATGCCCGACTGCGCCGCGCCTTGATAAAACACTTGGGCGGCAGCACAATATTCATCGTCTCGCAGCGGGTGGCGACCATCAAAAACGCCGGCAAAATTCTCGTTCTCGATGAAGGACGCTTGATTGGCAAAGGCACACATCAAGACTTAATGCAATCCTGCGATGTTTATCGTGAAATTGCCCTCTCACAATTAAAACAGGAGGCCCTGGCATGACAAAGGCCAACTCTAAAAACACTCCTAAACCGAAATCCACTCAACAAAGCCAAGGCTTTGGCAGGCACGGGCACAAGATGTCTCATGACGGGGCAAGGCCTAATCCCAAGAACACGCCTAAACCAATTTCTACCCAAGTACCCAAAAAACAACGCCGAGGCTTTGGCCCCAGGCACATGATGTCTGGCGGCCCGACTGAAAAAGCAACCGATTTCAAAGGGACGCTGCGTAAATTGGTGGCCTATCTTAAGCCTTACCAAGCCAAAATTAGCACTGTTTTTCTACTAGCCATCGGCTCTACGGTATTCTCCATTGTTGGCCCCAAAATCTTGGGCAACGCCACCACCGAATTATTTAACGGTGTTATGGCCAAAATCACAGGAACCGGTGATGTGCCCTTTGAGAAAATTGGCAATATCTTATTGAACGTCCTGGGATTGTACGTCTTCTCCGCGCTGCTCAGTTACCTGCAAGGCTGGCTGATGACCAAAGTCGCCGTCCAGGTGACATATCAGTTACGCAAAGAGGTCATGGAGAAGATCAACCGCATGCCCTTTCGCTTCTTTGACGGGACACCGCACGGTGAAACACTCTCCATTTTGACCAACGACGTAGACACCATCAACCAAACCCTCAACCAGAGTCTGACCCAAATCATCACCTCGCTGGTGACGGTTCTCGGCGTGTTGGCGATGATGTTGAGCATCAGTTGGCAAATGACCATCATTGCCCTGCTAATTGTGCCTATCTCGATGATGGTAGTCATGCTTATCATCAAGCAATCGCAAAAATTCTTCCGCCAGCGACAAGATTACCTCGGCCACGTCAATGGACAAGTGGAAGAATCTTTTGGAGGGCATGTGATTGTCAAAGCCTTCAACGGTGAGAATAAAAGCATTGCCCAATTTGATGAATATAATAATACGCTCTATGGTTCAGCTTGGAAATCAATATTTTTCTCCCATATTATGATGCCCACTATGCGCTTCATTGGAAACCTGGGTTATGTTGCAGTCGTTATTTTGGGGGGATGGCTGGCCGCCCGAGACCTGATCACGGTCGGCGACATTCAGGCCTTCATCCAATACGTGCGTTCGTTCACCCGGCCAATCACCCAATTGGCAAGCGTCTCAAACGTGTTGCAAGGCACCGTTGCCGCAGCGGAGCGCGTTTTTGAATTTCTAAGTGAGGAAGAGGAACCCGCCGAGACAGAATCACCCGTCCAGTTAGATAAAGTCCGGGGGCAAGTTGACTTCGAGGATGTACATTTCAGCTACGAGGCCGACAAACCGGTCATCAAGGGTTTTTCAGCCCAAGTGGAGCCGGGACAGAAAATCGCCCTTGTCGGCCCGACCGGAGCGGGGAAGACCACCATGGTCAAACTCTTGATGCGCTTCTACGATGTGGACAGCGGGACGATCCGGGTGGACGGTCACAATGTCAAGGATTTCACCCGCACCGACTTGCGCCATCTCTTCGGGATGGTGCTCCAAGACACATGGCTCTTCAACGGCACAATTGCTGAAAACATTTGCTACGGAAACACGGACGCTGGCAACGAGGATGTGATAACCGCTGCCAAAACCGCTCACGTAGACCACTTTGTGCGCACCCTGCCTGGGGGCTACGACTTCATGCTCAATGAAGAGGTAACAAACATCTCGCAGGGGCAAAAACAGTTATTAACCATCGCACGGGCATTTTTAGCTGACGCCCCCATGTTGATCCTGGATGAGGCCACCAGCTCCGTGGACACCCACACCGAAATCCTGATCCAGGAGGCCATGGGCAAGTTGATGCAGGGCCGCACCAGCTTTGTCATCGCCCACCGCCTCTCCACCATCCGCAGCGCGGATATGATCCTGGTCATGCGGGATGGCAACATCGTGGAGCAAGGCTCACACGATGATCTCATGGGGCAAGATGGGTTCTATGCGGAGTTGTATAATAGTCAGTTTGAGAAAGTGGTCAGTGATTAGGTATTAGGTATCAGGGATTAGTGACTAGGGGAGCAGGAAAACAGAGACGCAGAGAATTTTTTCTCTGCGTCTTTGCGTTATGTCTGTTGGTTATAGGGCAGCCACGATTGATCCTGAGTCACCCATCACGTTTCACGTTTTACTCCTCACGTACTCTCATCCCATTCCAAAATAAATCTACAATCAAGCGCACATCTTCTTCGGTTAAGTCGGCCTGGCTGCGGACTTTGTGATAACGTCCCACGCCGTGGAGCATGCCCAGCAAAATGGAAGTGCCAGAGTAAGTTTCCGGGAGTTGTTTCAACTCTCCGGCTGCAATAGCTTCTTGAAGAACTTCTTCAATAGGCCCTAACATATTACTAAAAACGTGTCCAAAACGGTCTCGCGTTTTTTCATTGCTGAGGTCTTTGGCTTTGTGACGCAGCAGGTAGAACAACGAGCGCCGGTTAGATGTGAGGGCCATGTATTCCAGTGCCATGTTGCCAACGCGCTCCTGATAGGAACCCTGGCTCTGCCCCGCCTGGCGCATACGCGCTCCCAAACGGGCGGCGTGTTGTTTGATGACCTCAGTGAAGAGAGCTTCTTTGTTATCAAAATGATAATAAAGGGCGGCATTAGTGACCCCACAAGCGTCAGCGATCTTCCGAATAGAAACTCCCTGGTAGCCATGCTCAGTGAACAATTGTTCCGCTACTTCAAGGATGCGTTCACGCCCCACGCGGGATGATTGGTTGCTCATGGTGTCCTCTCTAGGTTCTACCTCAACTTACTGAACGGTTGGTAAGTTAGTATAGTATTAGAGAGGTCAAAAGTCAATGGGAAATTGGGGCAAACGCAGAGCAATCAAATTTAACTCGAAAACATCTTTACATGTATGCCCCTCAATTCCCGCTCACGGAACTCCAACAACCTCAAAAACCCACGTTCCCTCACCTTCATACACACACTCAAAAAACTCGCTCTCTTGCAAAAGGGCGGGCGATAAAATTCCCCCATGCCGTCCCAGGTAAATATATTTCACCCCGTAGCCAGTCAGGATTTGTGCCAACTCACCCGGATTGTGGTGTGTACTCTGAACAGCCAGAACAAATTGATTAACATAGAGACGCTTCTCTGCTCCCAGGCCATAAAGACCAGGGGGAGGCATGGTCAGATTCCCAGCTAAGGGAGAAATCCAAGATCCACCATCTTCGCCATAATAAAGCCCGTAGCCCCAAACAGCGGGGTTGAGGGCTATAGTCTCTTCTTGGGGAATATTCTCCTCAATCCAGGTAACAGCTTCTAAATCAGCGGCGTGGAAGAAAACTAAACTTGGGTCAAGAAGACTCAATAGACGTAGTACAGCAAAACCAGACGCTCCCAAGAGCAGCACACCGATCCCCCACTGGGCAAGTCTTTTCCGCTCCCTGTCTACTTTACTTAGACAAAAACCAATCACCTCCTGAATAAAATACCCGCCTAAAAGAGAGACTGGAATAAAGATGCTAATTTCTACAGCGGTGTTATTAATAAGTGAATTTCCAGGCAGGGCCAAAGCCCCCACATTTGCCAGAGCAAAGAGAATTCCAATCCACAAAGTGAGGGTGAGGGCAAAACGCTTTTTGCAGCCAAAGGCCCATAGTAATCCCAAACCGGCTAATACAAGAGTATAAGAACCCAACCCAATAGTAAAACGATGCCACCGGAGGTCTGCGAACAAGGGCGTGACTTCTCCACTCCAGGCCTGAGATTTCGGAAGAATCAATCCTGAAAAAGTAGGTAAAAACCAGGGAAGGGTTAAAACTATGGACAGCAGCCCTGCCGGGAAGAGGGTTTTGGCTAAGTTATAAAAAATATTTAAGCGAGACTCTTGCTCTACTATAGAGGGTAAAAAGATTTCAACCAGTGCATAAACCACCAAAATCACTCCTAAGAAAGCAGTAACGCGATAATGCACCAAAAACAACCCTCCGAAGGTCAGGCTGGCAATAAAAACCAAGCTCCAAGGATGGTTTTTCTTTCCCTCACGCGCCAATTTTCCCCACACAAGTCCTATGGGGAAGATTAGGAGGCCAGTCAATTGTGTATAACGCCCTCCCCAAGCAGTGTAGTAAGCTGGCATGGGCGTAAATATGGCCGTCATCAAAGCGGCAACCAGGGCGGCGGTTTTACCTTCGGTGAGGGTGGTAGTAAACGCATAAACAGCGAAAATCATCAAAGCATTCAGGAACTGCCCCAGGATAAGCATGGACTTTGTCAAGCTCAAGTCAGTCAACCATTGAAAAGTAGCCAATACACTATGAAATCCGATGTGATAATGGTTCACATCGGGCGGGAAGTGCGGGGCATAGCTCTCTGGAAATCCTCCGGCCTGAAGAATAAAACGGGTGATTAGGCTGTGATGCACGGGATCTACCCAAGCCGGAACCACCATATCCCTAACCATAATCAGGCGCACGACTAGGCTCAACAAAAATATCCCCAAGAGAGCCACTGCGTGCAGGTCAATGTCGGATAGGCTGGGAGGGTGTTTCAGTTTCGGCAAGTGCATCATGCCTAAAATAAGGAGCATAATTCCAGCCACCCTGACCGCCGTTTGTGTCCAGGCCAAGTTGAGGACAGTCGTCCACAGCATGAGGAGGGGAATGATGACCAGGCTCAGGCCAACGCTGAGGGCAATTTGCTCCCCGCTGTCAAAATGGGAGTCGAGTTTCGTCCAGGTTAGGAGCAGCCAACCGGGGAGGAGGAGAATCATCCCCAAGGGCAGAATCAGCCACAGGTAAGGGGCCGCCTCCCGTAAATCCCCCACAAAATCGCTCAAAGTGTAGGCATAAGTCAACCGAAAAGCAATATCCCCCGGTATTGGTTCGGCGTTCAAAAAAGCCGTCCCTCCCGGGTAAGCATCCTCGTCCCGCCCTAAAATATTCACATCCCCCGCCTGAGTGCTAATCTCCAAATAATAATCCCCGTTCGCCGAGTCAGGTTGGGGAGGAAATGCCACGTGGGTGGAGCCGTACCCGTAGCGGGGAAGTTGGGAAACCGTGACGGGAATGACCGTGAGCGGCGGGCCGGTGGGAGACTCCCGAAGTGTGACGATAACCCGCTCTGCTGCATCCTCCGCGCCGAACCAGAGGGTGACGCCGTTGAGGTTAGGCCGGCGGGCGGTGAAGGTTTGAGCCACACTCTGGGAGGGGGTGACTTGCCCCACGGTCTGGCGGGTTCGGGTCTGAGCAACCTCAGTATCAGGTAAGGTAACACAGCCAGACATCATCAAGAGAAAAAAGGCAACAAGCAAGCCGCTCAAAACGAGCTTGGCTTGCTTGTCAATGTAGAATATGGACATAGAGATTTCTTTGTTCTGAGTTCAGGTATAAGTGCTAACTCCCACCACCTGAGGAACCCCCACCCCCACCTCCTCCGCCACCACCACCCCCACCGCCGCCGCCGTCATCTCCGCCGCCGCCACCCCCTTCATCATCATCTCCTCCACCGCCGCCACCGGCTCTTTTATTGCCGGCAATGCTCAATCTGTCCACTAGCAAAACGCCACTATCGGGATTGATAAATTTAGCCACTCCAACCCAGCGTCCGTTAGGATTGACAAGTAGACTATGTGAAATCACTACATAAACGCGCTGCGGCTCGAGCGTACTAGACTGCAAGATGAATGTCTCGAAAGGTTCGTCAGCGCCATAATTATATAAAGCCAAAGTCAAACCGTCTCCACCGCCCCGATTAAGCTCATACGTAAAGACACAAAACTTGTATCCCCCATACGGCACAGAACCCATGAAGACATACCCGCTATCCAGGATATCAGCTTCCTTGGCCCCGCTCGGAAGTTCTTCTTGCCCGGCGAGGTATTTCTCAAGTTGAGCTTCCTCGACGTTTCCCGAAAAACAAATCATTGAAGCATGGGCAGAGGCAGGCCCCAAGGTGGCCGCCGGGGTGGGCGTGGGAGTGGGCGTAGCCGTGGCTGGCTTGGGAGTGGCCGTGACCACAACCTCTTTCGTGACCACAACCTCAACCTCTACCGTTTTTTCAATTATCACAGGCTGAGGCGGATCTAAAACCTGAACAGGCTCTGCCGGAGAGATGGGCATCATTTTCGTGGTCACAATAAAAGTCATCATGGCTGTAACCAAAACTAAACCCACATCCCAAATCACTCGTTTAGTAGTTGTATTCATAAAAAATCCTCTAACAAATCAAGACCTTAGGGAGTTGGCAAAAAATAATTATCCCAAACTTCTCGTGAAACGTGAAAACGTGAAGAGTGAGTTCACGCATCACGTTTCACGTTTTCACGGAACCGGGACACTTTATTATTGCCACATCCCTTAAGCTATTATCACTCATCTATAACTTGAACCCAAAAGGGGGCGTAATCATTGCTATCGTTCTCAGTAAGGCAGATAAGTTCTGCACTCGCCAACTCGAAAACATAAATGTCAAAATATTCGTTCTCCTTGGCGGTAAAGAGAAGTTTCTTCCCATCAGGAGACCAAGTCATACTAAATTCGCGGATTTCAGGGGTGTGTGTAACCGCCTGGGGAGACCCGCCTGCGGATGGCATTAAGTAGATGTCCCAGCCGCGCTCGTCTTCAAGGTAAAAGGCAATCTGCGTCCCGTCGGGCGACCAAGCGGGGGA
Organism: Chloroflexota bacterium; assembly: GCA_030666985.1. Lineage (GTDB taxonomy): Bacteria > Chloroflexota > Anaerolineae > Anaerolineales > UBA11858 > B10-G9. The sequence goes on along the minus strand of DAOUWT010000001.1, from coordinate 38,055 downwards.
TGTTTCCCGGCCCGCGGGAGTGTTGGTCAGGTTGTGGATGTCCTCACCCTCGGCATCCATCACGAAAATATCTTTAGCGCCGTCCCGGTCGCTTTCGAAAATTATAAGGCTTCCATCGGGAGACCAGGAGAAGCTTCCGTCTTGCCCTTTCCCTTGGCTGAGGTTCACCACTTGCCCGCCCGCAAGCCTTAGGCTGAAAATGTTGGGCGTCCCTTCCCGGTTGGAGGAAAAGAGGAGGATGCCCTCACCCGGCCCCCAGCGGGGAGACACGTCCCGGGCCGGGTGGGCTGTCAGGTTGCGGGGATTGCCGCCATCGCTGTCCATCAGGCCTATATCCAGGTCGAATTCTACCGCGGTGTAGGCTACGAATTCGCCGCTGGGGGAGGGGAGGGGCTGGGTCTCGTAGCGGGCGGGGGTCTCCGTCAGGTTCTGCAAGGCCTCTCCCCAGCGGTCACAAAGGTAAATATCCGAGCTGGAGCCAACGCTCACACCGAAGAAAAGACGCTCCAGGGCGGGGTTCCACACGGGGCGGGATATCTCTCCCCCTGAGGGAAGGGCGTCCACACTCAGGACACGCCGCACCTGGCCGCCATCCACGCCCATAGCGTAAAGCTCGTGCTCCCCATCCCGGTCGGAGAGAAAGAAAATTTCCGTAGCAGGTAGATCTCTCCCCGAACAAGCGACGAGGGCAATTGTGAGTAGAAGGAAAAGGGAGAATCTGTAGCTTTTCATCCGCGTTTTCCGCGTTCGTCCGCGTCCCGCAAAAAACATCACTTCTTGAAGGTGTTCATGGTGTACATGGTATCGCGGTTGTTTCTGTTGGTTTCCTCGTTCACGAAGGCTACCACATCTACATCGCAAGAAATCACCGCGCTGCCGATAAATTCTTTGTTTCCTTCGGCCCGCCAGGTCACGTCGCTGTTGATGTCTCCAATTTCCTGGTCGTTGGCACGACCTTCATAAATCATGAAACTGCCGCTGGCCGGTATGGTATGGGGGTAGGTCTCGGAGTGGTTCTTTACCGCGCTGTAGGTGTCATCGGAGGTATAGGTTATGTCGCAGGTGCCTTCCGTAGCGGTGGCGTTCTGCACCACCAGGCTGGTATAGTAGCCATAAAAATCTGCCAAGATCACGGGGGCAACCAGGTCTGTACCGGCATCCCCCTCGGCAATCCCGTTGAAAGAACCCGCCTGCCCTGCGCTGGTGGCAGCCGCTTCGATGTTCACTTGAACTAGGACAGGGTTATCAGATGTGATTTTCGCGGAGCCGAAAAAGCGCGTATAAGCGTGTCCCGTTTCGTCGTGGTCGTCCAGATCAGTTTGCCCGTCACTGGAGCCAGGGCCATCGTAGCGCAGCAGGGTAGTTTGGGGGGAAATGGTATGGGCAGCTACCACCGTCCCAATGCTGCTCCCCGCTTCCGGCACGTTGGAATAGTTTTCATCAGGCGTATAGGTGATGGTCACGGCAGCATCCAGGGTTGCGCTGGGATTCGAGACGAGTAAGGTCGTGTAGTAATTGTAAAATCCGCGCATGTGGGTGGGAACGAAAACATCTGTAGCCCCTGCCTCCGTGAAAGCATTATAGGTCATGAGCTTATGGTTGCCCACGTTATGTTGGTTCACCACAGCAATGATGGGCTTATCTGAGGTTATGGTGGCCGCGCCAAAGAATTTTCCCGTAAAGGTTCCCGTGGGAGCGCCCAGGTCTGTTTTATTCTCTTGGCTCTGGTTGATGGATGCGTAGCCGGGGATGGAAAGGTCAACTTCCGTGACCCCCGCCGCGCCGGTCGGTTCCGGGCCGGCCCCCACGTCCATCGTCCCCGGGACGTAGGTAATATCCACATTGGTGGCTTGGGTTCCGTCCGTGTTCATGATGATGATCTCGGTGTAATATCCGTACCAGTTGTGCATCACGGCCGGGAGGGTCAAGGTTGCGGCCCCCTCTCCCTGCCCGCTATAGGTGGAGAAAGGCGGCCCTGGGGTGTACGCGCCGGCCCCATCCGGGACAAGCTGAATGTTGGATATGGCGGCCACGGGCTGGTCTGCGCTGATGATGGCTGAATAGGTTCCCTCTGGCAAATCGGGGTCATCCGTATATTGCACAACCAGCACAGAGCCATTGGCAGGGACATCGGTGAAGGTCTTCTCGGCGGCGGTGATCTCTGTGCCCGCGCTGTCGTAGTATCTCACGACAATATCGGCCGGGGCGGTTCCCATGTTCACTACCTGATAGGCGGTGTTCCAAGTATTTCCATCATATTGGGCGGAAGCCGTACCACCGACTGCTACGCTGAGTACTAGTAGAAACAGCAAAGCAATGGCAATTTTTTTCTTCATAATTTTCTGTCCTTCTAGCGCTTATCTCTCAGTATGAGTTAATTTCTACCCACTTATTGTAATACGAATGTATGTATTTAGCGAGGGTAGAGTTTTTGAGTAATCACATCATTCCTACGGCCCAACCTGGATGATTGGGAGGTAGATTACGTTAGCACCCACTCCTCCCGCAGAGCTAATCTCGATTTCACCATCTTGATCAGCTACCGGAACAGATACCCCACTGGCATCGGTGACTATAATAGGGACCACGTTCAAGACACTACTATCTCCAGGGTTTCCTACGCCTTCGAAGGTTATATTCGCTAATAAAAGTCCATTTTCCAAGCCCGTTAATGACGTCAGATTGAATCGCACAATATCAGGATTTACCCCATCGTTATCATAATTTGGATTGCAATACCCGTAATCGAAATCACTATTGGGATTAGCTGTACAGGCAATAGCGTTTGCCACTAATGGGTCATAACTCACATCAATGGTCGCTGCCCCCAAATTATCACTTGTGAAATTCGCTTCCACGGAAATATCAACCGTTTCCCCAGAAGATACTTCTGCTGTCCCAGCACTTATACTCGCACTATCCTCAACACTGGGATATTCACCCAAAACACCAGGACTATGATTATTTTGTTTGATAATCCCAGTAGTGCCCTGACCCTCGGCCGGGCAGAATACATTATGAATGCCAATATCACATTGAAGAATGAATAGGGCATCTACAATATTACAGACTCCATCATGGTTGACATCGCAAGCCGGTGTAAACATCGAACCTTGAGGGGGCGGGTATTGGCTGCTGCCACCTCTTAAGCCGACATCGAATTGTAGAATAAACATGCCATCGATGACATCAATGTTCCCATCGCCACTCACATTTCCTTGGAAGAATAATGAAACACTTCCATCTTGGTCATTCACCGAAATAGGCTCACCATCCGTATCCGCGAATGTAACTTTGACAATATCAACAACGCTGACCTCTCCTGCAATTCCAATAGCTTTGAAAGTGATGTTTGCTAGTAATTCGTTCCCAGGTATCCCGGTCAGAGAAGTCAAATTGAAACGAACTATATCTAAGGCTCTTCCATCATTTTCGTAGTCCTTATTGCAATTCCCAAAGTCAAATCGACCATCAGGGTCAACAACGCAGTTAACGATTTCAAGTATGGAAGGATCATAATGAACTTCGACTGTGGCAGCCCCCAGGCCAGAACTGGGAAGGTCTAGAGCTTCAATGGAAACAACGACGTTATCACCAGGGGCAACATTGTAGTCATCAGTCTGTAAAATTGAAAAAGAGGAAGTTTTGACAGAGACCTCACCACTTGGGTCGCTAAGCAAATCATTTTGTTGCGGTTCATGGGCGGGCATATCAGCGGCTCCATGCGCAGGTGTGAACGTGCGTACAACGAAGTAATAAGTTGTATCAGGGGATAAACCGTCTACGATATATTCGCTTACGGATTTATCCTGGGTCTGGCCATGAAGTGTGTATGGGCCTCCTTTTATGGTGGAATAACTGATTTCATAGTATCCACCATGTCCTAGATAAGGTATGGGTGTCCAAGACAATTTCAGGCTACTTTGTCCAACCATAGTTATTTGAACATCACTGGGCGGAATAGTTTGGGAAATATCCCAATCAAAATCCTTCACATCCAAAAAGTCAATGACAGCGGAGTTTGTTGAATATATCATGTTATAGCCAAGATCAGTTTCCCATACCGTTCTTAGGTTAGTCAAATTCGTTATGGTGCTTGGTATCTCCCCTGACAGTGCATTTCGATCCAATTGCAAAATTTGGAGATTACTAAGTTGTCCAATTTCTGTTGGGATGGTGCCGGTTAACTTATTTCCGGCCAAACCAAGCCAAGAAAGATTCTCCATATTGCCTAACTCAGAAGGAATATGACCACTTAATTGATTATTGCTCAAATCAAGAATTGGTCCTCCCCCACCACCACCCATTGGATGAGGGTCACCTATATCTTGTTGATTCCCGAGCGATACGCTAGTAAAAAGGTTACCTAACTCAGTGGGAATCTCACCTGTTAATTGATTATTGCTAAGCACAAGATAAAACAAATTAGTTAAACTACCTAGTTCAGATGGGATACTGCCACTCAATTCATTACCAGCCAGAATAAGCATTTCCAAGTTGGATAAGTTACCCAGTTCAGAGGGGATACTGTCATTTAGTTGGTTATTTTGTAATTCAATTTTGGTCAAATTGGAAAGATTACCTAGTTCAGAGGGAATGCTGCCACTCAAATTGTTACCATGCAAAGATAGCCTTCGCAAATTGGATAGATTACCCAAGTCGGGAGGGATGCTACCGCTCAGTTGGTTGTAGCCCAGCATGAGCTCTTCCAAGTTGGACAAATTTCCCAGCTCGGGGGGGATGCTGCCACTTAAATCGTTCCCGTACAAAGATAGCACTCCCAAATTGGATAGATTGCCCAATTCGGAGGGTATATTACCGCTCAGTTGATTCTCGGACAAATTAAGGTACTCCAAATTCGATAGGTTTCCCAGTTCGGGAGGGATGCTGCCACTCAGTTGGTTATAACTCAGATCAAGGTTTGCCAAGTTGGATAGGTTTCCTAACTCAGCGGGCATACTCCCAGCAAGTTCGTTACCTCCTAGAGAAAGCTCTTCTAAATTGGATAGGTTACTCAATTCTAAAGGAATGTAACCTTCTAAATCATTCCATCTCAACTGGATTTTGACAACATGGTCATTGCTACAAGTAATACCATACCATTCACATGGAGAAATATCAGGATCCATCCACCCATCGTTATTCCACCAGTTCTCACCATTGGTGCTATTGTAAAGAGCTTCGAGGGCATTTCGTTCTATTGGCGGAATGCCTCCATTACCTTGAACTGCAAATTCATAAGGATTCTCATTTTCATCATTATTGGTAATACTAATAACGGCTTCTATATCTCCAATGTCACTAGGATCAAATTCCAAAGTAAAGGATGTTGAACCCCCAGGAGAAATTAAGGAGGCTGGAGAATTTGTGATATTGAAATCACCCGGGTTTGTACCAGTAACAGAAATCGGTAAAGTAATTGTCAAATCAAGGTTACCAGTATTCTCAACTACGAAGGTGTGAGTGATAGTACCATCTTGAAAGTTAATCGTACCAAAATCAGTATTGTCGATTGTAGAAGGCAGCATGTCTCCATCCATAATAGAACGGCCGTTACCTTTTACATTGATTTCTGGCTTGGTAGTGCCTGTTGTAACTGAAGCTTCAACGCTATAGGCACTCAATAGGTCATTCTGTTGTGGCTCATGAGCGGGCATATCTGCAGCCCCATGCGCAGGTGTAAACGTGCGTACAACAAAGTAATAAGTTGTATCAGGAGATAAACCATTCACGACATACTCACTTATAGACTTATCCTTGGTTTGACCATAAATTGTGTACGGACCTCCCTCCGTGGTAGCATAACCAATCTCATAATAACCACTGTGTCCGAGATAAAGTACAGGGATCCATGACAATTTTACGCTGGTTTCCCCAACCTCTGCTACTTCTACGTTACTGGGAGGAATAGTTTGGGAGCTGTCCCAATCAAAATCTTTCACATCTAAAAAAACAATGACACTGGGATTCGTTGAATATAGCATGTTATAGCCCAGATCAGTCTCCCATGTTGTTTCTAGTTGTGTTAAATTAGTTATAGAACTTGGTATCTCCCCAGACAAGGCATTTCGATCCAACTGTAAAAAATATAGATTGACTAAATTGCCAATCACCTCAGGAATAGGGCCTGTTAACTTATTGCCGGCCAAATTAAGCATATGAAGTTTCGTCATATTACCTAGCTCAGACGGAATATGACCACTCAACTGATTATTACTCAAATCCAGAAATAGCCATCCGCCTCCCCCACCAGTTGGTGTAGTGTTACCCAAATCTTGGAGTTCTTGTAACTCTGAATTAGTAAAAAGGTTGCCCAATTCAGCAGGAATACTCCCCGTTAATTGATTATCGCCCAAATCGAGATAAGCTAAATTAGACAAATTTCCCAGATCCGAAGGTATTTCACCACATAATGTGTTTCCTTCCAAACGAATACTCACAACGTTTGTCAGATTACCTAGTTCAGGGGGGATATTGCCACTTAAATCGTTACCATACAAAGATAACCTTTCCAAATGGGAAAGGTTACTCAATTCGGTGGGTATGTTGCCATTCAGGTTATTAGAGGACAGATTAAGATGTGCTAAATTGGATAGATTCCCCAATTCGGGAGGAATGTTTCCGCTCAGTTCGTTCCAATCCAGATCGAGATCGGTCAAATTGGATAGGTTCCCCAATTCGGAGGGTATATTGCCGCTCAGTTGGTTACCGGACAAACGAAGGTACTCCAAATTGGATAGATTCCCCAATTCGGGAGGAATGTTTCTGCTTAACTCATTCCAATCCAAATCAAGCCGCACAACATGTCCAGCAGTACAAGTAACTCCGTACCAATCACAGGGAGTATCTGTGACTAACCAGCCATCATTATTGTTCCAATTATCACCGTTGGTGCTGTTGTAGAGTGTTACTAGAGCATCACATTCCTCATTAGGAATTTCGGTTACGTTGGAGCAAAATGATTGTTCAGGAGTATTTGTCGGAGTCGGGGATGGGGTGAATGTTGAAGTTGGAGTCGGTGTGAATGTTGGAGTACGAGTTGGTGTGCCAGATTCGACTATGGTAGGAGTAGGCGTTTGAGTGGTGGAGCCAACCGCGACTGGACCATGAAAGGTTGAGACGGCATTAATGTCTATATCTTCCAGTTTGTAGTAGTAATTGGTACCTGAATTGACATTGGTATCGATGAATTCATAAGTGGTGCCGACGATGCTGTCACCTTCTCCGGGGATGAATCCACTGATGCGCGAATAATTCCCATCTAGGGACAAACTTCGGAGGACATAAAAGCCTGATAAATCAAACTCCGAGGCAGTTTCCCACTCGATTTTTACATCCAATCCTTCAATGGTCGCAGTGAAAGAAACAAGAGTGATTGAGGGGCTTACAGTACTTGTGGGCGTTGGGGTATCAGTAGGTGTTAAGGATGGAGTGGATGTTGAAGTGTATGTCGGTGTATTGGTAGAGGTTGGAGAGGGCGTGTAGGTTGGGGTGGGTGTTGGTGTAAAGGTAGACGTCGGGATTGGCGTGTATGTTGAAGTTGGAGTCGGTGTATCGGTGGGAGTTGGAGAGGGCGTTTCGTTAGGAGTTGGTACTTGGGTAGGCGTATTTGTTGGCGTTGAAGAAGGGGTCTCAGTTTGTTCGGGAATTTCCTCCTGATAAGCATATTTTAGATTGGAATTTCCCCAATCATAATAACTGATATGTGAATAGCCTATAGTATCAAGTGCAATTGATGTCCATTGACCAACATCATTACTATCATCCACTACTTGGATATGCCATTGGGATCCATCCCAGTAGGCATATTTTAAATCATCATTGAAGCCTTCATGAAAGCTTATATGGGGGTGATCATTAGAGTCCAATATAATTGAGGAATACAAACCTTCGATTCCTTCATTTGCAATGATTTCTCTCTGCCATGAAGAGCCGTTCCAGGAAGCGTATTTCAGATGCCCATTGCTCCCATCGTAGTAACTGATATGGGGATAATTTGTCGCGTCAATCTCAAGTGTTGACCAATGGCCAACGCTTCCTGCAGTGTCAACAACCTCGAAGTGCCATCCTGAACCGTCCTGATGTGTATACTTCAAATCGTTATTACCATGATCTAGATAACTAATATGTGGATTGCCATAACCATCTAAAATTATTGATGTGTCTCTGCCCACATTTCCATTACTGTCAATAGTATCTATGTTCCAAAAGGTGCCATCCCAATAAGCATATTTCAAATCTTCATTGCCATAGTCATTGTAACTAATGTGAGGATAACCCTCTCCATCTAGAGCAAGAGAAGTATAACCTCCGACAAATCCAGTGCTGTCAACGGTTTCGATTTGCCAAGATGTTCCATCCCAGTAAGCATATTTTAGATCATCATAGGTGTCGTCGTAATAACTTATGTGAGGATGTCCGCTCTCATCTAATTCCAATGAGGTAAATAGACCCACGATTCCTTCACTATCCACAGTCTCTATATGCCAAGTAGAGCCATCCCAATAAGCATATTTCAAATCCCCATTACCAAAATCTTGATAACTGATATGGGGATAGCCCCAATCGTCTATCACTAGAGAACTGTATCGCCCAATATTTCCATCGTTATCAACTGTCTGGATATACCAACCCGATTCTGGTTCTGTAGTAGAAGTTGGTATCCGTGTCGGAGTTGCTGGTTGTGGGGTAGTTGTGGGTGTAGCGGTTCCTGTTGCTGTGCTCGTCGGGGTTGATGTCGCTGTTGGCGTATTGGTTGGCGAAATGGTGTAGTAAACCTTGGCCTTTACTTGATCGACATAAACTCTATCGGGGTTTGAGAACGTTTTGATTCTGAGTAAGAAATTATCATTTGAGAAATCTGAAGGCACCCAATTAACACCCCAAAGATCTGAAGGGCCGCCCTCGACAATTGTTGAGTCGCTTCCGTTTCCTAGCAGCCACCATCCAGCTTGACCATTGTTTTTAGTCCCCCAAAACCCTAATGGCGGAGTTTCATCTGGGTTCCTACTCGTTGACCAAAGTTCAACTGAGATTTGATCACTACCTCCTATTTCCCCATGTCCTTCGACAGCAACCTCAACTCCTTCAATGGTAGCATTTGGTGGAATATCAAAGTCAAAGGAATAGTAATCTTGTTCTGTATAAGTTCCATGTGCCGTTGCATAGTTATTGTCACTGAAGAATGCGTTTTCGGGGTTGTTCCATTCATTTTCGGCTTTTCCTGCCGCGGAGGGTGTGTGCCAAGATCCATCAGGGGGTATCTCTGTAGATGTTGGTGGTGGAGTGTAGGTTTGGGTTTGGGCTTGGGTTGGTGTCAGGGTATTAGTGGGTATTGGGGAAGGTGTATAGGTCTGGGTTGGCGTCGGTGTATCGGTTTGGGTTGGAGTCGGGGTGCCCGTTGATGTGGAGGACGGTGTATCAGTAGGTGTGTCGGTAGGTGTCAATGAGGGCGTTGGAGAGGGTGTCCTCGTTAATGTGGGTGTGAGCGTTAACGTAGGAGTAGATGTATTTCCATCAACCACTCTGATTCTAATCCTACTCACAATAGATTGTTCACCTTTTCTGTCTGTAATGCTTAATAGTGGATACTCATATATTCCTGGCTCGTCGTTAAAAGTGTAAGGGTTTTGAGAGTTATAGAATAATATGTTACAAGCATCAGGGGATACAGGATCATGTAATCTCATTTCGAAATAAGGGTTTTGCTGTTCTAGATTCAAGTTCCATTCACACACCCCGCCATCTGAAACACCATTCTCTGCATGATCCCAACCATCGGGATCATGACTTTTTAATCCATCTCCATCTACATCTTTGTCGGCATAGAAATACAGAGTAATTTCTTCACCTCTAGTTACTGTGAGAGGGTTATCGTACCCATAAAATGGCCCATAAAGGCTGGTGCTCACTGCTGCTTCTGCGTTGGGGGGGTGGTTATTAGAATGGTTATTCGTGTTATTATTTAGAAAATCAACAGGATCAACCCAGTCTTCAGTTATAGGATCTACTTCTACTGGTGTCCTTCCCCAACCGGATTGAGCTACCTTATATTTGTTTATTCCAAAGTGTAGATGGGCAGGGTTGCCACATTTCTTACTGGCACCTATTTTGTGACCTGCGCTAACTTGACTTCCTTTTTCTAGCCCTTCAATTGCCAAAACATGTCCATAGACAGCAAAGAAATCCCCATGTGGCGTTCCTTCGTGCCTAATAATCACCACCATATTCTCGGTATTAGTAGGCCTCGTTACGTATTCGACCGTTCCATCTGCTATTGCATAAATAGATGAATTTTCTGAGGCTACAATATCCACCCCGGCATGCCTTGCACTCCAGGTTTCCTTATATATGCCGGAGTCAAAATCATATGCTGTACTAGTGGTCAGCGTCTTCCCCTCTCCTAGTGGATTTTTCCAACCATTACTCTGTGCAGTTGACCATTGGATATCGTATCTTTGGGCGACCTCCGTGAGGTACATCTCAACTGACCACCCTGTGTATTCCCCAGGCCCAAAGTTTACTTTCCACCAAATGTAACTGCCATCAGATACAGGGCCATCAATTACTTCTCCAATAGTTCCCTGTGGAGCATATTCATAAACTAGATAGTCAGGATCTGTAATCTCAGAATAACCTGTACCTGGCCCAACCCGAACATTAAGATTAGTTGTGACCTGTACAGTATCACCAATACTGAAAGATGATGAAGAATATAAAGGCTTAGACATCAGTGACTCTATTCCCGATGGTAGCATAGTGGGCATAGATTGTTTTTCCTTCTGAGCGTGAACTGTGGGCAGATCGCCAAAGAATCTCAAGTTTGAGAACAACAAACTAACAAGCAGAACCACACTAAAAACACGAACCAGAATTTGATTATTTGATCTTCTATTCATTTTCGCGCCTCCTCTCCCCCCAAGGGATGCTTAAAAAGCACTATTATCGTCTTACCGAATAGCATTTGTTCAAAGAAGACCTCATTGATGACCACATTGCTTCCCCCATTCTTCCATCGTTGCCGCAGCTATGCCTTTCATTCCAAATTAGTGTAATGTCATTATAACTTAAAAAGGCAAGCCGTGTTCAGAAAATGAATATTTTAAGGATGACTGCTCAAAATAGCCTCTTTTATCACGCATTTATTTTACCCCCACAATTTTACGAGCTTTAAGGCTAAAATCTAAAATAATTTGTGCCACTAGCAGTTTGTCGGAAAAAGAATTTTGGACGCAGATTTTCCTGATTAACGCAGATTTTTAACCGTTTAAGCAGGTTTAAATCAGCATTTATCTGCTTAGCCAAGTGTAGGTCTTGGCCGTCAGCGTCCCATTTTGACTTCTCCGACAGCCTGCTAGCGGTAATTATTCGCCCCCCCGCTCTTTTGCCCATCTGGCACGAATCAGCAAAATATTATCAACCAACTAATCAGTCTCATTCCCACTAAAACTATCCGCCGGGGCACAACTCCCTTATTTTCTTGATGTTGCTGGCTATCACCGGAACATACTCGTTTTTGATGCGCTCGAATATCTCCTCAGCCGTGTGTTCATCGTAGATATGCGTCGTCTTGTTTCTATCTTCCATCATATCGAGAAGGACTTCACCTTCTAATAAAAGCCCCCTTCGGACGCCTTCCTTGATACAAGAACGGGGACTGACGCATCTAAATCCTTCATATTCCAAAAATATCTTGGCCGTCTTCCACAAGAGTTCGAACGTAAACTCAAAACGTTGGATAGCTCCATCGCGATCCAAATCGTCCACAACTTTCTCCACGGCTGCTTCCAGTCTCGTAAAAGCCTTTTCAAATTTATTGAGCGCGTAAATCAGGGTTTTAGTTTTCATATATTATCACTCCGTTTTGCGTGACAATCTCTCTGAATTCCGAGTCTACTCTACCAAGCAGGATCAGATCAACCGTGAAGATGCCCAGCCTATCATCCAAGGCTTCTTTAAGGCGGCGTTCCATTCTATGATCAATAGTGACACCTGACAAAGCAATATCATAATCTGAATAACGGTGGGCTGTACCATGCGCTCTGGAACCAAACAAAATAACCCGTTCCGGTTGTACGAACTTTGTAATGGTTTGCACTATTTCAGTGATGTTCTTTTCAAATTCCATCAGATTGCCCCTTGTTGCACGTGGTTGAATTCCTGCTATTTGCTCATCGCTAGAAATATGGTTTTGAGCAAAAACAATGTAAAGCTGGCAGCGAACTATTATACCACCAAAGCTCACCCGCGCTGATTTGCATCATCGTTTGTGCGTTGATCCAATCTATTTAGCGATTGTGGTGATAAGGACATGGTAAGTACTTGGTAAGTAGTTTGTAAGTAGTTGGTAAGTAACTTTTAGTGAGGTGGCCAAGCGCTTGGGACGTTAGGATGTTGGGGGTTGGGACGCTGATTTTCATAATTTAGATGAAGCCGTTCCAGGAAGATAAGTATCCCAAAAGATGCCATGTTTTCTCAAGTAGGAACACAGTTTTGGGATGATTCAAATTCTGGAACTACCTAAGGCGTCGTCAAGAAATAACTTTCGCTGAGGAACCGCGTTCCTCTGAGGAACGCGGTTCCTCAGCTTGATGAAAACTACAAAGTTAATAATAGACAACCCCTAAGTACGAAGAAGCGATTACCAATACGCCGGAAGCAGCCCTCTGCTCGTTGACCAGGCGGACGGGCATAGGTTATAATATTTCTGAGAGTACTTGTATTACACTGCATTTTTAAACATGTACCGTGATAGAAACTCGAGTTTGAAAACCAATAAGGCATTTTATCGCCAGAGTTTTACCAGAGGAGCACCATGTCACATCTACAAGAACTGATAACAGAACTACACAACCTGGAACGCGAGTTGTCCCGCTTCGAGACCAAATATGGGTTCCTTTCCGAGACTTTTTTCGCCTGGTACCAAAGCGGTCAAGAGCCAGAAGACCCAGATTGGGTGCAAGACTTTGCACTCTGGGCCGGGACTTATCAACTCAAGCTGCGCCGCCAGGAAAAGTATCGCCATCTGGTTTCCCAGACCCTGTCACAGCGCGAGATGCCAGCGTTGATGCGTGAGTCGTTGCTGGTAGGAGTCGCCGGATGATACCAGAGGCCATTGCCGATTATGAATTTTTGATTTACAACCTGCGCGATACATTTCCATCAATCCTCTCCTCAACTTTACGCATCATACGCACAGGACCGGCTTCTGGCCGAGTGGTTGGCGATTTGACATTTCCCCATAACATCCATCTTGATATAGCCGAGTTGGTAGACTTTGACACTGGTATCTTAGAGATTTTGCAATACGGTTACGTAGTCTGGCAGGGTGACAAACGGCTTTACTGGTACGATTCCCAAGCGCACCCTAATAATCCAGCTTTGGCCCCCACGCATCCCCACCATAAACACATTCATCCCGACATAAAACACAACCGCGTCCCCGCGCCGAAGCTCTCATTCACCAAGCCCAATTTGCCGTTTCTGATCGAAGAGGTTGTAGAATTGTTGCATGCAGAGGAATCACCATAAACTGGTGTCACCACCTCCATTTTACTGTGCCTGACAGCCCGCCCTCGGCGGGCTTTTTCGATTCAGGTGAGGTATCTTCAATAGTTCGGAGTTGTTTAGGTCGAAATGGCATTTCGCCAGGCAAAGTGTAACTTTTGAGGAACCGCGTTCCTCAGAGGAACGCGGTTCCTCAGCTTGATGAAAACTACAAAGTTAATAATAGACAGCCCCTTAGTATTGCTACGAATCCCCTCAAGCCTAACGTTTGACGCATCTCAAGCTTAGATGTATAATCACAACAATCTATAAGCAATAACTTACGAGGCTGGCATGGCATTAAAAGGTAATCTCAGAGATTTTACAATTACACAGCTTTTGAACTTGATTAGTCTAGCTCAAAAAACCGGGACATTAGAAGTAAAAGGTCCCGGCCAAACTGCGTGGATCGCCTTCCGGGAAGGAAAACTAGCCCACGCATACAGTGATCAGCGTAACACTAGTTTGGCAGCAACCTTGTACAGGAATGACAAACTCACTAAAAGACAAGTTAGGTTAATTCAATCCAGGGCAGGAAATATAGGGGATAAAGAATTAGGCTTATTATTGATAAACGCAAATTACGTCACTCAAAAAGAAATTCTCACTGGCCTAAAAGAGGAATATGTAAGAACAGTCAATAATCTCTTTACTTGGGTGGAAGGCTTATTCCAATTTCAGAACGATATTCTCCCTCAAGATGGCAAAATCACCCTGCGGATCAACCTGGAAAACATCATTATGGAAGGGTCTCGCCGTCTGCGAGAATGGGAGCAACTTCAGGATGAAATACCCAGCCTGGAAATGGCTTTGAAATTCACCGATAACCCCGGCACAGACATCCGCAACGTGAACTTAAGCGTCGAAGAGTGGCGGGTGGTCTCTTATGTCAATCCCAAAAATACAATTCAACAAATTGCTAAAGCCACAAAGATGAATGACTTGGAGATTCGCCGCATTGTCTATGGATTACTTCAGGCTGGGCTAGCTCAATTGATTCGCCCCGCAAGCGCCACAGCGACCAAGTACAAAAAACCGTCCCTCCCTGTCAGTGGTGAACAAGAACAAAAGTCACTTGTCAACCGTTTGATAAAACGAATTCAATCATTATAATTTTCTTAACCTAATCATTAGTCATTTTAAAAAGGAAAGATCTTATGCAAACCGTCAAAATGGTTATTACCGGCCCTTTTAGCTCAGGAAAAACCGAATTCATCCAGTCTGTCAGTGAAATTGACGTTGTTGCTACCGAACGTAAAATCTCATCAGAAGCAGAAAAGATCAAAGAGACAACCACGGTCGCCATGGACTTTGGTCGTATCACAGTTGACGATGAACTCGTTCTCTACCTCTTCGGAACCCCGGGCCAGAAACGCTTTGACTTCATGTGGGAGATTCTCTCAGAAGGCATGTTGGGTTTTATCGTCATGGTAGATAGCGCTCGACCGGAAACCTTCCGAGAAGCACGCCGAATTCTGGAGACTTTCCGAGCGTATGCCCCAACTCCGTATGTTGTCACCGCCAACAAACAAGATCTCCCCGATGCCTGGGAGACAAGCGATATGCGAATTGCACTGCGCCTTTCTCCTGAGGTTAAACTATTACCCTGCGTAGCTACTGACAAAGAATCCGTCAAAACCGCCTTGCTGGAACTCCTATATAGTATCCTTGAAAAAATGGGGGCAGGCGAGTTCTAAACCACGAAACCAACTCTATGTCCTCGATTACAACCGATCAAGGTATTCTTCACTACGAAGTGTACGGCCGGGGCCGGCCAATTATCCTCTTGCATGGATGGCTAGGCTCCTGGGGTCTGTGGCAAAGGACGATGACATATCTAGGACAGCATTACCGAACTTATGCCCTTGATTTCTGGGGCTTTGGAGAATCGGGGAGAAAACAACAATCTTTTGCAGTGGAAGACTTTGTCGAGATGGTCGAGCAATTCATGGACCACCTGGGCATCATCCAGGCACCCGTGATCGGACACAGCATGGGGGGAACGGTCAGCCTCTCCCTGGCGATAGAGCACCCCAACCGAGTTCAAAAGGTGGCGGTAATCGGTTCTCCAATCACCGGTGAATCACTTGCTCTATTGCTCAAACTAGCAGGGCAGAGATGGATTGCCAAGTTGGTTTTCAGTTCTATGTGGGCGCTTAGGATGGGAATTCGTGTTTCTTCTCCTTTTATAACCAAAGACCCTCATTGGCCAGAAATGATGGATAGAGACCTTTCCCGAACCACTTTAGAATCTTTTCTGATCAGTATTTCCACTCTCCGGCAAACAGACCTCCGACCGCATCTTGACCAGATAAGAATACCGGCCATGGGAATGTATGGGAAAAAAGATGTCATTGTAGACCCTGATCAATGGCAGCTCATGCAGGCCCATATCCCAAATGTGCGCATAGAACGCTTTGATGATGCCGGACACTTCATAATGCTCGATCAACCCAATAAATTCATGGAAACTCTCAGACTTTTTATAGAGGATGAAGCAGCCTAAAACCTCAAGTCTCAGAGTGACCATTCACTCCCCGTTGGAGATTGGTGGGAGCGCACCCCCCCGTCCCCCCCAGGGTTGCTCCCCGCTTGAGCGTGGGGTCACGCTTGGGGGTTGGTCTCACGCCCCACCCCCCCCGTCCCCCCCCCCGCGTGGCACCCCTCCCCCAAAAAATCTACAGGGGCTGAATAATCACTACTATATACCTGGAACACCCTACACTATGCTCAGAATAATACGCCAACATCCTGAACATATTTATCCTTTTAATGAGCCAGCCCGAGATTTGCGTATTCAAAACAAACCTCTCTGGCTCTTTCAGCATGATGTCCTCTCTCCCTACGTAGAACGAGAAGTAGAACTTCCCCTTAATTATCCTCTCCCCGATACCGAAGAAGCCTGCCTTGTTCACCGGGACAATTTATACTTTGACGAAAGATATGTAAAAGCTTTCTTGGAAAAAGCTATGGAGCGCGATTATCCCTCCCGCGCGGCTTTCTCGGGTCGAGATCCAGCCTTCATAGAACACGCCTTCCCTCTTTCAACTTCATACACTCATGTGCCAGATAAGGATATCTATTTGGCAGACCTTTGGTACTACCCCAATGGGCCAAGCCGCGGCACCAAGCCGCTCGTGGTAGACCTCCAAGCACGTGAAGTTGGATACTATCATGTCCCAACTTACATGGCATCTGAGAAAGGCGATCTAACATTCCAGGTTCCACTCCGAAATTTATTGGCTATAGACTCCTGGGTGCATATCTTTATCGCCGACGTTGTCTTTGGTGTATTTTCACGCGGGGCCAGGTTCGAGGCGAAAATAGATAAAAGCCCCTTCGCCAAATTGAACACTCTGGCAAAAGCTATGTATGAGGGGAAACAAATCCTGGAATGTTCAGAAGTAGTTAAAATTGGTCGCAACTGCGTTATTGATCCTTCGGCTGTCATCCATGGCCCAACAATCATTGGCGACAATGTCACAGTTGGGGCCGGGACAAGCATTGAAAATTGTGTTATTGGAGATAATGTCAATATCTCTCAAGGCTGCCAGCTAATGCTCTCAGTGATTGGCAATGGAACTTTTCTCCCTTTTAGGGCTTCGCTTTTCATGACCACTCTCATGGACAACTGCATGGTTGCCCAAAATACGTGCCTCCAAATGTGCGTAATAGGAAGAAACACCTTCATTGGAGCTGGCTCAACCTTCACAGACTTCAACTTGATCCCAACTCCTTTGAAAGCCTTGAATGGCAGCGGCAAGCTTGATTCTGCCAACCGGCCTGTTTTGGGAGGCTGCGTAGGGCACAACTGCCGAATAGGCTCCGGGATGATTGTCTTCCCAGGAAGAACTATCGAATCCGACGTTGTCCTCGTAGCCTCAGATGAAAGGCGAATTATCAGGAAAGACATTAAGTATGAAGACAGCGACCACCGTCATTTTTCATTTGCAGATAAGCACAAACGCCTTTATCCACGGCTAGGGGAAATCAAGGATGCTTCCTGGTGAAAAATGGATAGCTTCGCTTTCATCATCCACCCCATAGACCCCAAACGGGATGTCAAACGGAAATTCCCCTTTTTGGGGAAAGTGCTCAATGCACCGCTGATCAACTTTTTCTCCACCTTCTTTCCGCCGGTCTATCTTTCCGAAATTCAAAATATCACTTCAGAATCCACTGGAAAAACAATCAAAGGCTGGTTGATCGCCTGCCCGTTAACCTCGCAACGTATGGTAGAATTACCTGAGTGGGTCGCTTATCGGAAAATCGTTCAGACCGGGCGTCTCGCGGAACGGCTGGGAGCAGATATTGTAGGGCTAGGTGCCTTTACAGCAGTTGTTGGTGACGGAGGGATAACAGTAGCAAAACGTTTAGATATCCCGGTAACGACCGGCAACTCCTACACAATTGCAACCGCCATCCAGTCGATACACAAGGCAGCCAAGTTAATGAATATCGAGGTAAGTGAGGCTACCGCAGCCGTGGTTGGCGCCACTGGCTCGATTGGTGAAGTTTGCGCCGCTCTCCTTGCCGAAGAAGTTGCCCGCCTCTTTTTGATCGGGCGCACTGAAAAGAAATTGCATGAACTTCATTCAAGATTAGAAGGCAATTCTTCTGCCCAATTGGTCGTATCCACAGACCTGAACAGCCTCTGGGAGGCGGATCTAATCCTCACCGTGACAAGCTCAGTCCAAGCCATCGTCCAACCGCAGCATCTCCGCCCAGGAAGCGTCATCTGCGATGTTGCTCGTCCTCGAGACGTTTCAGAGGCAATTGCTAAAGAGCGAGACGATGTCCTGGTGATTGATGGCGGCGTCGTCGATGTTCCCGGGCTAGTAAATTTCAATTTTGATTTTGGCTTCCCCCCTGGCAAAGCCTACGCCTGCATGGCTGAGACGATTGCCTTAGCACTAGAAGGAAAGTTCGAAGACTATAGTCTAGGGAAAAAATCAAACCTTCGACAGGTAAGAGAAATTGCCGCAATTGCCGATAAACATGGTTTCAAATTAAGCGGATTCCGTTCATTCGAGCGTCCCATTACAGATATGCAAATAAAGACCATTCGCGAGAACGCAAAAAGAAAATAATTACCATATTTTTTCATACTTCAAGCTAGTAACAAGCAGGAGAAAATTATGAGCAAATCCCATCTATTGATTGTAGAAGATGACTTTGATATCTCGAACATGCTCAAGATCTATTTCACCGGCCAGAACTATAAGGTAGATGTTGCCCCTCGTGGTTCAGAAGCGCTGGAGAAAACACGCAAACACATGCCGCATCTAATTGTCTTGGACATCATGCTTCCGGATATTGATGGCTATGAAGTTTGCCGTCGTCTGCGGACGAGCACTCGTACCAGCCACATCCCGGTCATCTTCCTGACTCAGAAAGACGAGCGCAGCGATAAGCTTCAGGGATTAGAACTAGGAGCTGATGATTACATCACTAAACCCTTTGATATCGAAGAACTTAACCTGCGTGTAAAGAATGCTATCTCCCGGGCCGAACGGGAAAGCCTGACTGACCCCCGCTCAGGGCTTCCCTCGGGCCGCCTCATCGAGGAGCAACTCCGCCGCCTCATTCGCGAAGAAAATTGGGCTTTGATGGACATCCGGATTGACCACTTTGAAGCCTTCAAGGAAGTGTATGGGTTTGTAACGGGAGATGATGTCCTCCGTTTTACCGCCATGATCCTCAATGAAACTGTCGACGAAACGGGGACGCCTGAAGACTTCATCGGGCATGTGGGAGGCGATAACTTTATCATCACTACTTCTCACAAAGCGGCAAGTGGCATTGCCCAAAAAGTGAAAGAGCGTTTTGCCGAGAAGGTACTCACCCATTATCACTTCATCGATCGAGAGCAAGGATATATCACAGCCACCAATGAAGCCGGAGAGGAAGAACGTTATCCGCTCATGACGCTGTCGCTTGGAGTTGTTTCACCTGCCACTCACCAATTTTCAGATATTCGAGAAATCACTGAATTGGCCGCCCAAGAACGACGAGATAAGTAAAAATTCATGTTTCAGCTTGGCATACCTTCCATAGGGATAACGCTTATCCTAACCGGGGGAACCTTCATGGGGTTGACCCTCCTGCTGTTGCGGGTTGTCTCGAGGCGACACCCCGCCGTACAAAGGGGTCCCGCTCCCACTTCGGCGCTAGTAGAAATCCCCGAACACCACGATGCGGTAATT
This sequence comes from Chloroflexota bacterium, assembly GCA_030666985.1. GTDB lineage: Bacteria > Chloroflexota > Anaerolineae > Anaerolineales > UBA11858 > B10-G9. Next base: position 18,304 of record DAOUWT010000001.1, on the reverse strand, counting down.
GTCGTTGGGGGTGAAGGACGGGTGCTCACGCTCAACCCCCTGGCTCGCCAATGGTTCGATGTACCAGAAGAGATCCCAGACTTAGAACACTTAGCACGCCGTTCTCGTCCCAGTGAAGCTCTTTTAAAACTATCCGCCGCGGAAGGACAAGCAACGTTTACCCTCAAAGGAAAATCAGTAGAAGGAACTTCTTACCATGTTCCTCACCCATCAGGAAGCGCCATGGTGGTGACTCTTCACACTCCCAGAGAAATTCCACACCCCACCATAAAAGGCGATTCAAGCAATCAGGCACTCCAAATCATAAATAAACTCACGGCTTCAACAATTGCAGATTTAGCCTTAGAACCTACTCTAAAATCTGTCTTAGAAAGTATAGAAGAACTCTTGCCCACAGATTCAGCGGAAGCTACTCTCTGGAACGCTGACACCGAAACCCTCCAGCCTTACCATCTAGTTGGCTTAATTGGCTTAGAACGCACAATTAAAAAAGCTTTCCCGCAATACCAACTTGGGAAGGGATTTAGTGGCCATATTGCCAAGTATCACGAATCGCTCTTGATCCCTAATGTAGCAAGCTTCGAAAAAATACGCCCCACATTCAGCCGTACCAGGCGGCCCTTCCAATCTTACCTGGGAGTTCCCCTCACTTTGGGTGAAGAATTTCTAGGAACGCTAGAAGTCACCGCTCGCAACGAAGACGCCTTCACAGAGAATGATCTTGCCGTCTTAGAACTCGTATCAGAACAGGCCGCCATCGCTATTCATAACTCTATTATCTACCAGAAAGAACAAGAAAGAGCACGCGAATTATCGAGTCTGGCCGAACTTTCGCAAGTCAGCGGGTCGGCTCGCAATCTAAACGAGCTTTTCTCCCAATTATTGAAAAATATCCCTTCACTCCTTGATGTAAATATTGCCGGTTTCCTGATTTACAACGAGAACAAACACATCTTAGAAGCACGAAATCCTTTTATCGGGATTCCTGCCTACATCATAGAAATGTATAAAACAGAGATAGCGGTAGGAGGCCCGGCTGAACAGGTTTGGGAAAAAGAACAAAGCATCCTGACACCTGAAGCTCCAGATGACCACCGTCTCCAAGCCCTAGGAATCGACCATATTGCCCAGGCAGCCGGAATACACGCTACTATTCTAGTTCCGCTAATTTCAAGGGGGCGCAATCTCGGTTATTTGCAGGTGGCCAATAAGAAATCGGGAGGCAAACTGACCGGGAACGATAAACGCCTTCTGGAAATCATAGCCGGACAAACTGCACCACTCATCGAAAACGCCGAACTACTCCACCAATCCATAAAACGCGCCCTCCGCTCAGAGGCTATTCGCCGGATTGCTAACCTGGCTGGCTCCGAAGCTACCACTGATGAAATTCTCAAGTATTCTCTCTTGGAACTCGTTCGTCTCATAAAAGCTGAAAAAGGAGCTGTTTTCCTACTTGACGAGAGCCAAGCGAAACTAGAACTACATGACATATCTGGTCATCAACTAGGCCAAGATACCCAAATAAAATTTACGCAATTGGCAAGTGCATCTGATTTTCACAAGACGGTCACATACACAGCCCAACCCATCTTTTCCGGTCAGGCTAAGACTGACCCAGACATTCCGGAACTTTACCAAAAAGCAGTAAAAACCCTCCAAATATCATCCCTGATCATTGTCCCATTGATCATCCGTGGCCGGGGGATTGGAGAAATTCTTCTAAGCAACTCGTATGAGGAGGCTTTCCAGAAAGTTGACCTACAATTGGTCTCTGCGATTGCCAGACAGATTGCCAGTGCTCTCGAAAGGGTTTCCCTGACAATAGAAACTGACGCCACTTTACGCCAACGCGTAGAGCAACTTACAGCACTAACGCGCGTCAGTCAGGCTTTGAACAGCACTCTTGACCTTGAGACCCTCCTGCAACTGGTATTCGAAGAAGCTATTCGACTGACACAAGCAAATTGTGGGGCAATTTTCCTTCTCGAACAAGGGGATACCCGTCCCACCCATCCCGGTATCATGCTCCACATTGGCGATGATCTTCACGACGAACTTCACCCCTTGGAGCGCGTTGTCCTTAACACGGGGAAGACGCTCAATGTCGATGATTTTCAGCCCCCCACCGCTCCCCCCCATAAGGGAATACGCTCCTCGCTCATAGTGCCTATCACCTACCAAGACCAGGTAGCCGGTTTGATCCACCTCCACGCAAGCCAAGCAGAGCATTTTGACAAAACCTCCCGCAGCATTATCGAGGCCTTATCAGTTCAGGCAGCCATCGCCCTGGGAAACGCCCAACGCTACCAACAACAGATAGAACAGACCACGCTCTTGAACCAGCGAGTGAAAATTCTCTCCAACTTGTTCAAAACCTCTGAAGAACTCAGTCTCGACCAACCCCTCGAGCAAGCCCTCGAGAATATTGCCTACGGTATTCAGGCCTCTACTTCCTTCACCAAAGTTTTGATAAGTGTGTACGAGGAGGCAGACCAGGGCCTACATAATCTTAGTGGAGTTGGATTTCCTCTTGAGGCCTTAGAAGAATTAAAAGAAAAACCTCAAAATTGGAACAGCCTTCGAGAAATACTACGGGATGATTTTAAATTTGGACGTTCTTACTTCATCCCTTCTGAAGATAGACCACCCACATTGACTGACATCCAAGCGATATCGGCAGCAAGCCAAGCAGGAATGGAGGAATTAGGCATCCAGGCTATACCAAAGGAAATCTGGCGGCCAGAAGACCTCCTTGTCATTCCTCTCCAGGACACGTCTGGTCATCCATTAGGCCTTATTAGAGTAGATACACCTCAAGACCACTTACGACCAACCCAAGCAGCGGTCGAAACGCTGGGGATTTTTGCCAGCCAGGCATCCCTGGCCATTGAAAGTCACAAAAAACTCTCTGAGCTTAGGGCCAGCGCCGCCCATGTTGCGAGGGAAGCAGAGACGAAACGCCTGGAAGTCAAAGCTAAACGCATTCAATCCAGTTTAGAGCTTATCTCCTCTCTCAATCGTCAACCCCACCGGGAAGCCATCTTACGAACCTTGGGCGAGGAATTCCTGAACCTCATGGGGATGAACGGTTATTTGATCACTGAACCTGGATCGGGCGGGCCGCGCCTGCTGTACACTGGAGGAGAAACCCCGCCCATAGCCAAGTTAAATCCCCTGCTTGGCCGCCAAAACCCACTTGTCCAGAGTATACGGCAAAGGGAAATTGTCTACGATGCAAACATAAACGGCGATAGCAATTGGTCAAAGTCCCCTCTCATCCAAACATTGGAGGCAAGAGGAATAATCACCATACCCATCACCACTTTTGCTGGTGTAGAAGCAGCTATTCTGACTTTTAGCAAAGAAACTTTCCCTGAATTCAGTCCCGATGAAATCCGCTTATACGAGTTGCTCAGCCAGCAAGCCTCTTATACAATCCAAAATGTCAAACTCCTCACAGAAACCAGCCAGCGCCTAAGCGAAGTAAATATATTGCTAGACTTCAGTCGCAAACTGGGAGAGTTAAGTCCCGGCTTGATCATTAAAACCCTCCTAGAAAGCGCCCAACAGCTTATCCCTGTTGCCCAAGGGGTCATGATCCTCTTAAATGACCAAACTCGCAAAAAATTAATCCCGCAACTTGCTGACGGGTACCAAAAAACGCCCTCATTATTAGAAATCACTTTTTCACCCCAAAGAGGATTCGTCGGAAAAGTATTTCAGAGCAAGAATCCGCTTCGCCTGGATGTGGTGAACTTTGCACAAGATTACGAGCTAGAAAAAAACAATTTACTCCTATATCGAGATGGGACTGGCGGCCTGCTGCCCATCTCGAGTCTGGCAGCCCCCATCAAAACGCGAGACAAGCAATTGGGGATTGTCCTTCTCGATAACTTTGAGCAAGAAAGTGCTTTTTCTAACCAGGATCAAGCTTTGCTCGGTTCGCTCGCCCGGCAAACAGCCCTGGCGCTCGATAATGTCCAGTTAATCCAGGCAGCCGAACAGCGTGCCACCCAACTTGAAGCTCTCACGCAAGCTACTTCGAGCATCACCTCCTCGGGTTTAAAACGCGAAGAATTGGTTGATACTCTGCTCACGCAACTCGCAACAATAATCTCTTACGACACAAGCGCCCTCTGGCTGCACAAAGCCGGTCAACTAACCATACGCGCGGCACGCGGCTTCGAAAACAACCAAGAGCTAATTGGGATAAGCACTAAAGTAAGCGAAAGCAAGTTAATGTACGAGATGATTCGAACCGGTGAACCACTTGTGGTTTCCAATATCCAAAAAGATGCTCGCTTCCCAGCCGCAGAGCAAAAAGGCCCCAACTCATGGCTAGGCGTCCCTCTTTTAACTAAAGGTCAAGTCCTAGGCGTGATCGCCCTAGAAAAACACAAACCAGGGTTCTATACATCTACCCACTCTCAGATGCTGCAAACCTTTGGAAGCCAGGCCGCAATTTCCATAGAAAACGCAGGCCTCTACCAAGAAAGCGTGGAACGAGCCCAGGAGCTAGACCAACGCACCCGGCGTCTAGCGATGCTCAACCGATTCTCAAATGAGTTGAGTAGATCTCTCAATTTAGACGAAAGCTTCCAGATCACACTGAAAGAGCTTTCAGAACTTATTCACCACTCCGTCATTTCCGGCATTCTCTGGACCAAGGAAAAGAAAGCCATCTTACAGGCCGAACTCTCTCGAAAGCTAGATCTAAGGCTAGCATACCCCCATGAACTACCATATACGCCAATCTTCGAACACATCCAACAATCCCAAGGCGTCTTTGTAACTAGAAACGTAGAAGATGAGGAAATGCTCGCCCCCATCCATGAATTCTTCAGGCAAAGGGGAACGAAGAGTTTGCTAATTTTGCCGCTGATCACAGGCAGTGACTTACAGGGCTTCCTGTTCATTCAAACTGATCACCAGCACCGCTTCACAAATGAAGAAATAGAGCTAAGTCGTATAATCGCCAACCAGGCAGCAATATCTATCTACAACGCTCTTCTTACCGCAAATCTTGAGCAAAGAGTCTTCGAGCGAACCCGAGACCTGGAACGAGAACACGACCGTTCTCAAATGCTCTTAGCCGTCCTCAAAGCCCTCTCTGCCAGCCTAGACCTGGATGAAGTGCTCCACCATACACTAAACCTCCTAAACTCTTCCCTAGAGGCTGATCAAAGCACCATACTCCTCATTCGACCAGAAGAAGAGTATCTTTATTACCGGGCTGCATGTGGCTATATGGAAGCCCCGCCTCTTGGGGGTCGCCCCTCCGGTCTCAAGAAAGACGAAGGTCTGGCAGGGTGGGCAATCGCCCACAACCAAAGCTATGTGGTTGATGATATTCTCACAGATGATAGATGGGTATCCACTGATACAGTTGATCCTGATCTCCGCAGCGCGATTATAGCGCCAATTGCGCATGGAGCAGATATACTTGGCGCAATCTCTCTCTTCAGCCGTCAAACCAGGAAGTTCAACGAATACCAAAAAGAATTACTCCACGCAACCGCAAAGCAAATAGCCGTCGCCATCAACAACACCCAATTGGTTGATTACATCCAAGAGCAAACCATCGAGTTGGGGCAAATGCTTCGCGCACAAAAAGTTGAAGCCAGCCGTTCGCGGGCGATCTTGGAATCCGTAGCTGACGGGGTTATTGTTACCAATGCCGAACGAGAAATCACCCTTTTCAATGATGCCGCGGAAACCATTCTAGACTTAGATAGATCAAAAGTCGTCGGGAAATCTTTAGAACAATTCAGCGGCTTATTTGGTGAATCGGCCCAAAACTGGATCGAAACCATTCGGGCCTGGTCATCAGGCGAAAAAACAACTTCGGAGGTTAGTTATTCAGAGCAAATCACACTCGATAATGGAGCCATTACCTCTGTTCAACTCGCGCCCGTTACCATGCAAGATGAATTCCTAGGCACAGTTTCCAACTTCCGCGATATCACCCACCAAGTGGAAGTAGACCGCCTCAAATCGGAATTTGTAGCCACGGTTAGCCATGAACTCCGCACTCCTATGACTTCGATAAAGGGATATGTGGACGTCATGTTGATGGGCGCTGCAGGTGAAATGTCAGATAGGCAAACTGACTTTCTAAACATTGTCAAGGCCAACACCACCCGGCTGGAAATCCTGGTAGATGATCTACTAGATATCTCTCATCTCGAAGCGGGTCGCATTTCCATTTCAATCCAACCTATCCAGATTGAGCCTATCCTTCGAGAGGTCTGGCAAGGCATCCAAGAATTGTCTGAAGGCGACCAAAAAGAACTCACCTTCACCCTAGATACCCCCCCCCACCTACCTATAGTGAACGGCGACCCCGAGCGCCTTCACCAAGTTTTAGGCAACCTGCTCGCAAATGCATACCACTACACTCCAGAAGACGGGCATATTACCCTCACTGTCCACGCCCAAAGCGCAAAAAGCGAGGATGAAATCCAGATCGATATCAAGGACACAGGCGTAGGCATCCCTCCTGAAGATCACGCAAAAGTCTTCGAACGTTTCTATCGAGGCGAAGACCCTCTCGTAATAGCTACTTCTGGAACTGGTTTAGGGCTTTCTATAGTCCAACAACTCATTCAAATGCACAAAGGGCGCATCTGGCTCGAAAGCAACGGGGTACTCGGAGAAGGCACAACCTTTTCCTTCACTCTCCCCATTCATCGAGAAACATAAGGAACATCCAGAAAATAAATTGTCCCACCGTGAAACGTGATGCGTGAAGGGCTTTGTCACGTTTTACGCTTCACGCTTCACGAAATCTGGGATGATTATTTTTCTGGAACTTCCTAAAAGGGTTATTTATGGCGAAAATCATTATCGCAGAAGACGAAAAAGACATCAGAAATCTAATCGTTTTTACTTTGCAATTAGACGGGCACGAAGTCATTGCCACCACAAACGGTGAAGAAGCCCTTCAAAAAGTTATTAGCGAAAAACCTGATATGATTCTCATGGATGTCCGCATGCCCAAGATGACCGGGTACGAAGCCTGCGAAAAGATAAAAACATATCAAGAACTAAAAAACATACCCTTGGTTTTCCTGTCCGCAAAAGGCCAAGACAAAGAAATCCAAACCGGCTTGGAACTTGGCGCTGTCAAATATATCCTGAAGCCTTTTTCACCTGACGAGCTTACTACTGAAGTAAAGCAAATACTAGATCAAACTACCTAAAACATACATGAGTGCAATTATCATCCAAGACGAAATAGTCCATTATGAAGCTCTCGGACGCGGCCGTCCGCTTGTTTTCCTGCATGGCTGGGTAGGATCCTGGCGCTATTGGATACCAAGCATGCAAGCGGCATCAGTGTCTTTCCGCGCCTACGCATTAGACATGTGGGGATTTGGAGACACCGCCAGGAACCTCGATGGCTATGCCATAGAAAAACAAGTCACCCTCTTAGACGATTTCCTCGATAACATGGGGATCGGGAAAATAGCCCTCATTGGTCACGGACTCGGCGCAATTATAGCGGCCATCTTTGCCCAAAAACACCCCAAATACGTAGACCGCATTTTAGCCATTGGTCTCCCTTTTGATTCAAGCCTGATTGACTCTCGTTTTGAAAACACGAAACCCGAAGAACTGGCCTCATGGCTTCTGAGCAATACTCCCGATGGCGACCAAGCTCGTCAAGACGCCCCCAAAACAGACCCGCAAGCCATTATCCAATCCCTTAAATCCCTGCAAGGCAAGGATCTCCATAACCTCTCTCGTCACATTTCTCATCCCTGTCTTCTGGTCCATGGAGAAGAAGACATTGCTATCCAAAACCCACCCCAACAAATGCTTAAAACCCTTCCTCTCCACTTCCATCACATTTCCCTGGAGGGAGCGGGGCACTTCCCAATGTTAGACAGACCTAATGAATTCAATCGATTGATGAATGATTTCCTCACCCTCGAGCCTGGCCAAAGCCCTCGGAAATTACATCTCAAAGAGGAATGGAAAAGGCGCGTGCGCTAAAAATGCCAGTTGGTATGTTGGTACGTTAGTAAATTGGTATATTGGTACGTTGGTACAATGGCAAAAAGGATGCTTAACGCACCAATCTACCACCATACCGTTCCCCTAATATACCAATATACCAGTCCCCCAATATACCAACCCCCGATATACCAATCCCCAACATACCAATGCTCCAATACCTAGACCTAATACAACACATTCTAGACCAAGGCATAGAGAAACCAGACCGCACCGGGACTGGCACACTTTCAGTCTTTGGATACCAAATGCGCTTCGAACTCGGCAGCAGCTTCCCGCTCCTGACGACCAAAAAGCTGCACCTAAAATCAATTATCCACGAGCTTCTCTGGTTTCTGCAGGGGGATACCAACGTCCGTTATTTACAAGAGCATGGCGTCCGCATCTGGGACGAGTGGGCCGATGAGCAAGGGGAACTCGGCCCGGTATATGGCTCCCAATGGCGCTCTTGGCCTACAAAAGACGGGGCAAACGTAGACCAGATCACCGCATTGCTTCACTCCCTCCAAACAGATCCCCATTCCCGGCGTCACATCGTCAGCGCCTGGAACGTAGGCGAGCTTGACGAAATGGCCCTGCCTCCCTGTCATCTCTTGTTTCAGTTCTACGTTGCCAAAGGACGGTTATCCTGCCAACTCTACCAACGCTCGGCGGACGTCTTCCTCGGCGTCCCCTTCAATATCGCCTCTTACGCTTTGCTGACCCTCATGGTCGCCCAAGTCACCCGCTTGGAACCCGGCGAATTCGTACACACGCTGGGAGATGCCCACCTCTACCTGAATCACCTGGAGCAGGCTCACCTCCAACTGGAACGTGAGCCACTCCCCCTCCCCAAAATGCGCCTCAATCCCGAGGCAGATGACCTTTTCAGCTTCGAATATAGTGACTTCGAGCTGATTAACTACCGCTCTCACCCAGGCATCAAAGCGGAAATATCGGTCTAACCATGCTGATTTCTATAATTGTCGCTATGGACGAAAAAGGGGGAATTGGTATCGGCGACCGACTCCCGTGGCATCTACCGGACGACCTGAAATATTTCAAAAACACCACCATGGGCCATCACCTCATCATGGGCCGGAGAACTTTCGAGAGCCTGGCCCAGCCACTTCCGGGGCGGGTAAATATCGTCCTCACCCGAGACCCTGCCTATACCGCCGTGGGGGATGTGCTTGTAGCCCATTCGCTGGGGAAAGCCTTAGCCCAAGCGCAACGCCGGGGGGAGAGGGAAGCCTTTATTGGCGGGGGAGCCGCCATTTACCGGCAAAGCCTGCCCCTGGCGCATCGCCTCTATGTGACGTTGGTGCATGCCCAAACGGAAGCTGATGTTTTCTTCCCCCAAATCAACCCCAATAACTGGATCGAACAGCGCAGCAGCCACCATCCCGCCGACAGGAATCACCCCTTCCCTTTTACCACCAAATTACTGAGGCGTGAGGCATAAAACGTGAAACGTGAGGAGTGTTGCGTAAAAATTTCCCCTGCGCAATGACTGTGCTCGGTTGCAAACCTTCGCTATCCCGTAAATTATGGATAGTGAAGGTCTCCTGACCGAACGCAAGCGGCTGAGGTGTAGGCAAAGCCTCGCCCTGGCGTGATGCCAGGCCCCAAGGTTTGTCCACGCTTAGGCGTGCGTGCCACGCTTAGGCGTGCGTGCCACGCTTAGGCGTGGCCAAGCGATTGGGGGTTGCTCTCACGCCCCCCCCGTCCCCCCAAAAAATCCACGGTTTTTTTTTGATTGTGGTCTAGTGAGTTGTAATTACCGCGTCTCAACAGCCATTGATGTCGCCATAGGAAAAGCGGATTATCCAAACCCGCCAGGCAGCTTCTAGCTGGATAGCTAAAGACATCTTTGATTCCCCCCAACGGCGATCTGCAAAATAAATTGGTATTTCTTTGATGCTGTACCCGCAACGGTGGGCTAAGTAGGCCATCTCCACCTGGAAACCGTACCCGTTTGATTTAACCTGCCCCAACGGCATCCCCAACAGCGTCTCCCTCCGCCAGGCCCGGAACCCGCCGGTAACATCCTTAATGGGAATTCCTAAAATCAACCGGGCATACGCATTTCCAAAACCCGAGAGGGCTTTACGCCAAAGAGGCCAATTTTCATCCAATTCTCCACCTGCAATATAGCGGGAACCCACCGCCATATCCCCTTCCTGCAAAGCCTCTACTAAATCTATAATTCGCTCAGGATTATGAGAAAAATCCGCATCCATCTGCACTATAACTTCTGCCCCCTCTTCCAAAACACGCGCAAACCCGTCCAAATACGCTGTGGCAAAACCCCGCTTCCCCAAACGATGTAACACAGAAACACGACCCGGATATTTTCGAACCAAATTATCCGCGACTTGACCAGTCCCATCCGGACTGCTATCATCGACAACAAGGAGGCTTAACCCAGAAAGGGGTAAATAAAACAAAGCGGAGGCCAATTTGGGCAAGTTCTCCGCTTCGTTATAAGTAGGAACAACAACTTTTATATTCACTTCAATCGCTAGCTTTACCCACCCTTTGTTGCAACAACTGAGTCTTCAAGACATCTACATTCTCGAAAGGGCCGCTCTGTGCAGATAAAAGCCCCATCCTCAACGTCAAGCGAGAAGGCATCTTCCCGCCAAGAGAGCGGTCTTTCAAGGGATAAAAATACTCAAGGGCTTGCTTTAGGCGTTTCCTAACCCGTTCTCCAATGGCGTCTAACGTTTCGGAGGTAGTCACCACTAGAAAATCAGTAGGGTTGATGTGCCCCACAAAATCAGAAGTTCCGCCCAAATCACGCACAGCATTGTGGATCATTAAACTGGTTGCTCGTAGAACATCATCGGAGGCTACAAAGCCATATTGTTCGCGAAAACTATCCAGGTTTTCCAGAGAAATTACCAATAACACCCAGCCTTCCGCGGTTTCCAAACATTCTTCTAATCGTTCATTGACCAGAGCATCTTCGGGCAGCCCCGTCACCGGATTTTTAATTGCGCGTTGGTCAGATCGGGTAAGCAAATTCCGAACCCGAAGACGTAATTCTTGGATATCAAAGGGTTTTGTAATGTAGTCATCAACCCCCAAACCAAGGCCTTCTAAACGATCGGCACGCGTACGCTTTTCGGTCAAGAAAATAATTGGGATACCCGCGGTACGATTATTTTTGCGCAAACGTCGGGCAACTTCGAAGCCATCAATATCTGGAAGACGAATATCCAGGATCACCAAATCCGGCAAGTTCTTCCGACAAGCTTTAACGCCGTCTTCTCCCCAATTAACAGATGAGACCTGATACCCTTGAACGCGGAAATATGCCTCGAGCATTTCTGCGACATCCAAATCATCTTCTACAATTAGAATATTCGCCTTATTTTCCACAACCATTTCTCCCCTATCCAATAGGTTTCTTTTGAATAATGAATTCACAAACATCATGTCCCATTGCGACACATTTGGATTCATTAACGCGGAATTCATTTCCGCCAGAAACCCACTTCAGACCTTCTTGAAGCAAGCCAACAGCTACAAAACAAATCGGTTTATCTTCTCCGCTTCGCCCCCAGCAAACAGGACAACGGTGAATGGTATATATATATTCGCTATCTGTTTCTTCGACGGTGCTTTTCTGGTCACTCATCTGGGAGAAGATTTTCGCCATCGCTGGTATACCAATCCGCAATTTCGCTTGGAGAGGCAAAACCTTGAAAGCCAAATCTCCGGCTCCGGCCAATGCCCCAAAATCACGCAGAGCATCCGAGAATGTAGCCCGTCCTGCTCGTAAGGCCAGACCCCTCCCACCCCGGGGGCCATACATCTCCTCCAATCCCTCAACAACCATCGAGAAGTGTGAAAAATCAAACTCCTTTTTAAGGTTATCGGCGGGATAATTCCCAATCAAATGTGGTAAGTTCGCCAAGTTTAAAATGGCATTCAAACCATTTCTGCCCATGACCTCTTCGAGAGCTTTCAGCGTGATCAAAGCAAATTTATTCGGGTAATAAAACCCACTTTCAGGAATAGCTTCCATATTTCACCACCTAAATAAATTGTGCCAGGTCTTCTGTAGCACGTCGCATGTCAAGGAAAATCAAGCCTAATTTCGCATCTTGGCGAGCCAAAGCTGTAAGAACAGCTTCTTCACCAATAGACATTAGCACGACATATCCTTCGTCGCCTTTTATATAAACCTGGTCTAGTTGACCGCGGCCTAATTCAGCTGCAATTCGCTCGCCCAAGGAGAGCATTGCAGCCGACATAGCGGACACACGATCTTCTTCCACATCCTGAGGCAACGCAGAAGCAATTGTCAAGCCATCTACACTGACAATTGCTGAAGCCTCAATATCAGGCGACGATGCCTGCAAATCTCGCAAGCGTTCTATCATAAGTTGGGAACGTGACTTAGCCAATTTTTCATCCCTCCATTTATTAAAATGAACGTTGTAATGGGAAAATCCTTTCAGCGCCTATTATACCCTGAAAACACATCCTGCAATAGTAAATAGGATAGCATAAGGAGATACACCCGTCAAGAAACCCAGTTCGTGAAACGTAAAAAGTGAAACGTGATGCGTGAAGAGCAAGCCCCAAGCGTGGCACGCACGCCTAAGCGTGGAAAAAACCTGGGGAGGGGGACGGGGCTGGTGGGGCAGCGTGAAGCATAGGGCGCGTGGGCTTGCTCTCCTACAGCCAAGTGCTAAAATAGGAGTGTACGTCGTGGCATTTCAATGCCTTCAGACCACCTCGACCAATAAGACCACTCAGACCAATATGACAAACACCCAACTTCAAGCCCTGTACCAAACACTAGAGCAAGCCAGCCAATCTGATGACAAGCATATCCAAGCCCAGATACACGCCAAGCTAGGCAAAATCTTTCTGAGGCGCAACACTTATCAAGAGGCTTCTCACCATTACCATCAGGCCATTGCCCTCTTCGCCGAGTTGGGGTTAAAGGAACAACAAGTCCGATCTCTAACAAACCTTGGCGCTATCAAATCAATTTCCCAACGCCCTCAAGAGGCGCTCACAGACTTGGAAACAGCTTTGAAGATTGCCCAAGAACTTGAAGATGAAGACCTCCAACTCGCCATTTACGGCAACCTGGGATTGGCCCACGCCGCCCTAGAAAATTATGTCAAAGCTGTCAGATTCCATAAAAAAGTCATGGATGCTGGGATAGAGTTAGAAGACAAACAAATGCAGCTCCAGGCTCAAATAAATCTCGCCGACGCTTACCTCCAAGACAAACGTCCCCAACAAGCCTTGGGGTTTGCCCTTGTCGCTCACGATTTGGCCAAAGAATTAAAAACCCAAATCCCCTTAGTAATGATTTTTGATTTACTGGGCATGATCTATTCCCGGCAAAAAGACCTCCGCACAGCCATCAACTACCACCAACAAGCCATTGACCTAGCCATTGAAATCGGCGACCCGCACCGCCAGGCCATTGCCTTAGCCAACAAAGCCCTCGCCTTGGAGGCTCTCACCGAACTAGAGGACGCCCGCCAAACCATGGATGAAGCACAAGCTCTATTTCAAATGCTCAACTCAGAATACGCCGCCAAAACGCAAAAAGACCTCGCCCGCATCCAGAGGGCTATGAGCGAATAGCAAAGTTGGTAGATTGGGGATTGGGAGATTGGTAGATTGGTAGATTGGTGGAGTGGGAGATTGGGAGACTGGGAGACTGGGAGATTGGGGGACTGGGAGATTGGGAGATTGGGAGACTGGGAGACTGGGAGATTGGGAGACTGGGAGACTGGGAGATTGGGGGACTGGGAGACTGGGAGATTGGGAGATTGGGAGACTGGGAGACTGGGAGATTGGGGGACTGGGAGACTGGGAGATTGGTAGATTGGTGCAGTGGGAGCAAGGGAACGGGGGAGATAGCAATAAGCTTCTTTCCCCACTCCAAATTGCTACAAGAACTACGCATCACGTTTCACGTTTCACTCATCACGTTTCACGTTTCACTCATCACGTTTCACATTTCACGTTTCACGTTTCACGTCTCATTCCCTATCCAGCCACAATTCTTTATATTCCCGGTTCCAGTCTTCGGTGAAGAAGCGGATGGCTAGCACCCAGCCCGCGGCGACGGCCACCCAGAGGATTGGGCCGTGCTGTCCGAGGAGCCATAACACGGGGGGAATGGTCAGGCCCGTCATGGCGCTCCCACGGGCGGAGTGGCCGTAGAGCAGCACCAGGGCTACCAACACGCCCAGCCCAACCGCAAACCCCAGCGGGTTAACGGCCAAAAACGTCCCCCCGGTGATCGCCAGCCCCATCCCGCCCCGGAAGCCGGCCCACACCGGCCAACAGTGTCCCACCACCGCCAGGGCCGCGGTTAGGGCTATCCCCCAGGCGGGGAGTCCCAACCTCGCCCCCAGGTAGGTGGGCGCAAACCCTTTGGCGGTGTCGAGGAGGAGGACTAACACGCCCGCGGGCCATCCTGCATGACGCATGGTGTTGGTGGTGGTGACGTGGCCTGATCCCCCCTCACGGATATCGACTCCCGCGACTATGCGGGAAATCCATAGGCCGAAGGGAAGGGAGCCGAGTAGGTAAGCGGCTAGGAAAGAGATGGCAAGGGAAATAAGAGGCATATATTAAGTAGTCGAGCATAAATTCTACAGTATTTCACTACGCTCGAGCAGGATCGGCAGATCCTGCGGGGGGAGTCCGGGGAACTGCCGTTCCCCTCAGAGCGTTGCAGGTACTTAGAAGGCCAATACGGGGGCTAGGGGGATTGCAACCAGACGGGTAAATAGGGCTGCCACGAGAGCTATCACTACGGTGAGGGCGGTGATGATCCACATTTTGCGGGTGCCAAGTTCTTTGCGGAGGGCGACTAGGGTGGCTACGCAGGGGACGTAGAAGACGACGAAAACCGTGAACGAGAGCATTTGTTCGGGGTTGAGGGCGTCTGAGAAATCGGTCACGTTCAGGGCTTGGCGAAGCATGATGAGGGATAATTCTTTTCGCAAGATTCCAAATACTAAAGGCATTCCCACTGCCGTAGGCAACCCTAAAACCCAAGTCAGCGGGCGGAATATGATGTTGACAACTTCTGATATGCGGAGGATGTTGGCGATCTCTAAGACTACGCTACCGGCAATGAGCAGAGGCCAGGCCTCTACTACAAATTCCCTGATCCGAAACCAGGCTTTCTGAACAACTGTCTTCAAAGTAGGGAGACGGTAAGCGGGTACTTCCAAAATCAGTCCGGGGCTTCCTTTCAAAAACCGATGGGAAATCACACGTCCTACAACCGCAATCACTAAGATATTGAGTACATAAATAGCTATCGCATACACCGGGCCAAGGTAAAAAGCTACTAAGCCAAAGACAATGGATAAACGGGCTGCGCAAGGAACCATTGTCGCTAACAAGGCTGCTAAAAAGCGATCTTGGCGGTCTCTCAATGTTCTGGTTGACATCACGGCGGGGACATTGCATCCATAGCCCAAAATGAAGGGGACTATGGCCTTGCCGTGCAGGCCCAACCGGTGCATGAGAACATCTGTCATGAACGCCAAACGGGGCAGGTAGCCTACATCTTCCAAGAAGCCCATTCCCAACAAGAAGGGCACCAGGTAAGGGAGGACGATAGCCACCCCCCCGGCGATGCCTTGAATCCCTCCCACCAGCATTTTCGTCCAGATTGTTCCGCTCCCAAGCCAGGTTGCCACTTGGAGGGAGAAAGTATCAAAAAGTGCTAAAAGGGGTTCTTCTAACCAACTCCCGACTGTATATACGCCTTGGAAAAACAGCCACAGGATCCCCAACATGACAACGTATCCCCAAAAAGGATGGAGTAAGACATCGTCTAAACGGGTTTGCCAGGTGACACGTTCTTCCCCTTTTGTGATAATTTTACTGGTCAACTCCCTGGCCAGGGCATGGCGTTCTGCGGCAAAGACCCATTCAGGTTCGTTGCCATGCTCTTCGAGAATGACCTGTTTTTGTTCGTGGACGAGATGATCTATCTCAGGAAAGTCTCGCTCCAGGTCTGAGGAGAGGTTCTTTCCATCTTCGAGAAGCCTGATTGCGAGAGCATCTGGCATCCACCCTAATTTATTGTCTTCTAAATGCACGGCTAATGATTGCACAGATTGCTCGAGGATTTTGTTCTTATAGGGCAAACGGGGAGTTGCTTTCCCCTCTCGTGCCACCTGAATGGCGGTGGTGAACAATCTTTGAATCCCCCGTCCCCGGTTAGCCACGAGGGGCAAAACGGGAACACCCAACAGCTCTTGGAGTTGCTCTCCATCGATGGTGAGTCCCAGGCGGGCGGCCTCATCCATCATATTCATCCCCACGACGACTGGACGGCCTAGTTCGAGCAATTCCAGGGTCAAGTCAAAGCCTTGTATTAAATGGGAAGCATCAAGCAAGTTGATGATGACATCCACTTCGTGAGAGGCCAAATAGCGGATAGTTTCTTGTTCGGCCAAACTTGCCGCAGAGAGAGAATAAGTGCCGGGCAGGTCAACCAAGTCAATTGTTTGCCCCAAGACCTGGACCGTACTTTCAGTGAAAGTTACCGTTGTGCCGGGGAAGTTACCTGTTTCGGCCTTGTACCCGGCCACCTGATTGAAGAGGGTGCTTTTCCCGGCGTTGGGCTGGCCAATGAGCGCTAATCGCATCCGTCAATATCCTCCACTGTCACCTTGACGGCTACGCCACGCCCCAAGGCCACAGACCGGCCATTGGATTCTATGAGAATAGGCCCTCGGAGAGGGGCTTTTTTGAGCACCTGAAGGCAATCTCCGGGCATGAGGCTTAGTTGCCGCAGCTTGGAAGATACTCCCCTACCGCCTTGGTAGGAAACGATTCGCACATTTTGTCCACATTCAGCATCGGTTAACACCATAATAAATTCTCCTATCTATACGTTAATTCTCTAGCACAACATATATATTTTCAGCCAAGGCATTCGCCAGAGCAATTCTCTGCCCGCTGACTTGAAGCAATAAACTCTCGGACGTCACCGCTTGGATAAGAAGGATACCTCCGGGACGAATCCCTTGCTCAGCCAAATACTCCACTGTTGACACATCATCCTCACAATATAAAACATGCACTTGCTGCCCCGGGGAAAATGAAGTCAGGGGAAGGCCGTTCACGACTTGAGAATCGCCTCGCCCGGCGGGGATAAGCTCTCCCAGCGGATTGACCTTGGGATTCCCTAAAAACGTATCCAGTTGATCGGCTAAGGCGCTAGTCGTAACGTGCTCTAATTGGCAAGCGGCTTCGTGAGCGTCCTCATAATTGAACCCCAATTTATTTACCAAGAAGACTTCCCACAAACGGTGGCGACGCAAAATATAGTTCGCTTTTTCTTTTCCATTTGGAGTAAGCAGCACTCCTTTGTATGGCTGATAAGTCAGGTAGCCTTGTTTTTCCAATTTACGGCACATCTCATTGACAGAGGAGGCAGAAATAGAAAAATCCTCTGCCAACTGCGACAGAGGTACAGGTTGATCATTCTCGCACGAACGAGCTATAGACACTAAGTACATTTGTACGTTTTCGCTGAGAGAAATAAGTTTTTCGGCCATTTATCAAGAACGCCCAAAGAATTAGCGGGGTATTTTTGAGGTTGGCCTGATTTTACTATAAGGGGGGCAAGTATGCAAGTGGTAAACTCCCCAGTCCCCCTGCTCCCACGCCCCCCAGTCCCCCCATCCCCCCCATCCCCTTACTCCCCAACTTGCACAAAATTCAAGAGAATCAAGTTCTGCAAGCAATCTTCACTGGTATCAAGATAGACTTTCGGCGTGATGGGTTGTCCATCTAGGCCTAAAACCTGAATCCAAACGCTGCCCTCCGAAGCCACAACCGTGGAGGATAAAACCAATTCATAAGCTCCCTGCCCGTAATCGGTCGACATCCCTGTCATTGTCAACATGTCAATGGGATTACCACCCAGGGTTCCGCCGGCAACAACGACCAGGTTTGCAATTACTTCCTGGTTGGCGTCAAAGACATGGCCCGCTACGCCCAGCCAATCACAGCCAGCGTCGAGGTGAGCAAAGTTTGGCATGTACACCGGGCATCCCTCTTGGATGGCGTAAGGGTAGGGTGCCTCCGTGGCGGTAGGGGTGGGGGTGAATGTGGAGGTAAAGGCAGGGGTAAAAGGGGGATTGGTGGGGGAAGCCGTGGGCGTGAGGGTCGGCGGGGGGGGGGGATCAGGCTCGGTGGGGGGCGGCGGGGGGGCGGGGATGGGCGTGACCTCGGTGGGGGGGGCGGGGGGGGGCGACCCGGGGGCGCTGGGGGGGTGCTCCGT
>DAOUWT010000322.1 GCA_030666985.1 Chloroflexota bacterium | reverse complement strand
GGTATCAGTGACTAGGGTGCAAGGGTGCTGGGGCGCAAACCTCAGAGACCTCAAATTCATCAAACCCCTCTCCCTACCTTGTAAAAATACACATTTCCCTGTAAAATACATAAAACAAATGTTCGGTGGAAAAGCCTTACACAGAGCTACACTGAGTAAATACTGAGACACACAGAGAGATAACCCCTCACCTCATAACCGTCCACCTGATTCCCTGATTCCCTGATTCCCCTGTTTTCCTGTTTCCCTGTTTTCCTGTTTTCCTGTTTCCCTGTTTTCCTGTTTCCCTGTTTTCCTGTTTTCCTGTTTTCCTGATTCCTAGTCCCTAGTCACTGATTCCCATGCCCCTCAACTACCCCCAACTCCAACCCCAAATAATAGAACTTGGCAAAACCTCGGCCATTCGTGAGAACCGATTACAAGCCCTGCGCGAAAAAGCCAATGAACTATTGGAGAACCGCGCCCAGGACGTAGCCGCCCTCCGCGCCAAGGTGGAACGCGCCGTGAAGCGGGATCCGAATTTGCGTTGCGCTGTGCCAGTCTCTGAACCGCTGACCGGGAGCTACCCTCTCCCTGACTTGCCTGCTGACGCCGTACTCTTGGCCGCTGATGGTTCCCAGATCTACCCCGATAAACACTCTGGAACTAATTATTATGCCATCAACGTGGGTGGCATTTTGCTCAACTTGAGCGAGCCAGCCGCGCCGAAGACTTTCGTAGAATCCAAGCTCAAGCTTATTGATGATATGTACGAAAAATATGGTAGCATCTCTGAAAAACACGTGAAACTAGAACGTGATTTAGCTGAGCGGAAATATTTATCATTATGGGTTGAGGATTATTTCTCAAAAGATGAATATGGGCATCTGATGATAACTCTCACTGACGGGCCATTGGAACTATGGGGGAATGGGGATAAAATATTGGGTAAAGAATCGGAGGCTGTTCAAGAGGCTTTTGATGAATACACAAAAACGCTTTATCAACTGCTCGAATGTGGGGCTATTACAGCCGGTTATGTAGATAAACCTCGAGCTGATTTAGTGGTTAGATTATTGGAAATAGCTCAATCAGAAGAAAAATATCTTTCTGAAGAAGGTCGCAATCGCCCATTTAGAAGGGTGGCAGATGCAGATTTATTCATTTCGCGTCTAAAATCAGGAGAACGATCAGCGGTTTTTTGTCTTCAATCTCAAAATAGTCATAAGTACCCAGAAAATTTGAAACTCCACTTCTTCTATCTTAATGTGGGATACAAAGATCACCCCAAATTGGCACGAGTGGAAATTCCCATCTGGGTAGCAGAGAATACTCCAAAACTGAATGCCCTGCACGCCGTGTTAATCCAGCAGTGTCAAACTTTGGGAGCCAAACCCTATCCCTATCTGCTGCACCGTTCCCACGAAATAGCTGTAGTAACTTTCAAAGAAAGAGATATGTTGACTGATATGATAAACCAAGAACGCCGTCGATGCGGTGCCCCGACATCACAAGCCTCAAACAAGCACGAATTAAAGAATCTTGGCGGGAGGAAAAGTTATAAATGACAAACGCAATTCAAATTGGACGCATGTTACGATCTGGAACTATGGGGTTTATAGTTGGTTGTCGTGTAGACCAATTAGATGTACCTCGGTTTGGTGAATTAGTGCGTGCCCCTATCCCTGGTGATAGCCAAGTTTATGGCTTAATCCACGACATTCGCATCGACGATGATGGTTTGGTGCGGCAGTTGGCAACCGCTGACACAGTGAACCTGAACACAATCGCCGATAATCGCGTGCATCGCAACATGCCTGTCGAGATCAGCGTTTTGTCGGTGGGATACCGTCAAAATGAGGAGATAAAACACCTCTTGCCGCCCCGCCCCCCCCTCAGCTTGGACGCCATACACAAATGTTCTTTTGAGGAGTTGCGTGCGTTCACAGCCGCCGGGCGTTTTGGCTATTTTAGACACATTTTGCAGCAGGCGGATTTCTCGCCTGCCGAATTGTTGGCCGCCCATATTGAGCAGGCACACGAAGCACATTCTCGCAGTGACAATTCATCGTGGGCAACAGATGCTGTGAAAGAAATTATCACTTTGTTGCGTGATGACTATGCTACGTTGATGGCTGTTATGGGAACTTTGAGAGATGCGCTTGGCGATGATTGGGAATAAAAGCAAGGAGCAAAATATGACAAATTCAAATAATGTAATTGGAGAGGTGGTTAGCGGAAGTTTGAAAGATAATTTACACATTCGCCTCAATGTGCCATCTCAAGAAGTTCAAGAAGGAGCTTTTGTAGTTATAGAAAGCGGTAATTGGCGATTTTATGGCTTAGCCATAGATTTGAGATTGGGAGCCATTAATCAACAATTTGAAGATGGACGAAACTGGGAGCGTTTTCCAACACACTTGGGGAAAATTCTTCGTGAGGCAACCTTATACACAGACTTAGAGATAATGCCAGTCCTTATGCAGGAACGTGGCCCAGCTAATCTAGACTCGGATGCTTATGATCAATGGGAGGCTGAAGTTCAGTCCAGTAACCGACAACTGGGCGTGCTTCCTATCAAAACTATCCCATCTCACCACGCCAAGGCCCGCATGGCATCTGCTGGCGATATTGCCGAGATTTTCGGTAGGGCCGAGGACGAGGGGCGATTCGTTATCGGCGAAACCCGAGAGCAAGGCCATCCAGTAAGAATTAACCTAAAAGAATTTATCAAACGTTCGGCAGGGATATTTGGCGCCACGGGAACGGGGAAATCGTTCTTAACCCGCATAGTGCTGGCCGGTCTAATGGAGCATGACGCCGCCTCGGTGCTGGTGCTGGACATGCACAACGAGTACGGATTCGACGATACCGCCTCCGACACGAACGAAAGGGTAGTGGGGCTAAAGACCAAATTCCCGGCCAAATCGCGGGTGGTGGGACTCGGCCCCGGAGCGCAAATCCGCAACCGAACGCCTGACTATAATTTAGAGATTGCCATGCACGACATTACCCCATCAGACGTGATGCTCCTGGCGCGGGAGCTGAACCTGCGTGACACCACTCCCACCACGCTGGACGCCCTGGTCAAAACCTTTGGCGTGAAAAGCTGGTTCAACGAATTCCGGCAGATGAAAGTTGGGGCTACCATTGAGACCGAAGACGGCAAAAAAATCCCCGCGCCTGGGAGCGTGGCGCATTGGGCCAACGGGATGGGCGTCAACACCATGGCCGCCGAGGGTTTGCACAACAAATTG
>DAOUWT010000125.1 GCA_030666985.1 Chloroflexota bacterium | reverse complement strand
TTCATCTATTTCTAGTGTTTGCAGAGTCATGCGGCCTCCTCGCCCTGATTCAAAATCTTTAGGGCCTCTTCATAGCTAATATCGCCGGCGTTCAGTTCATCCAGAACCTGGCGGCGTTTTTCTTCGGAGAGGGATGGGGCTTCCTCTTCTACTCCGGGTTCATAGCCCATGGCGCGGATGACCTCGTGGAGGCGTTTGCGGATGGTGGGGTATGACAAACCGAGGTCTTTTTCCATGTGGGTAAGCTTGCCCTCCTGTCGGACAAAAAGCTCCACAAATTCCATTTGCCCAGGGGTGAGTTGAGCAAAAGTTCGTGCCGAAAAGCGCCCTTCTATGGAAGTGTCGCACTCGCGGCAATGAACTTTGGTGACGATCATTTCGCCGCCACAAACGGGGCATGGGGATGGGATGGGGTACATAGTTTTTCTCCTTATTTAGGGGTGAGACTAACTCAGACCTCCGAGGTTTGCGCTACAGAAACCTCGGAGGTCTTGGCTTACCGGGACTAGGCCGGCTGATAGTGTTCTTTGAGTTGCTGGCCCGATTGGATCATGATATCCGCCAAAGGCAGGGCCAACTTCGAGAACGAAGACTTGCGGCGACGTTTCACCGGATAGAGTGTTTGGTTTGGATAAAGTTCTTGTAATCCGTTCCGGCGTGCTTGGCGTTGAAGTTCTTTCTGGTATGCGATGCTTCCTGGCATATTTGCGGTAAACATAAATCTAGCCTCCTAACTAAGAAAAAGCGAAGTGCTTTTTTGATTATGCTTGCATAATATCAAGAAACTTGAGTTTGTCAAGGGTAAAACTAAAGATTTCTTATATTCTTTTGAATTTTATCAAGTTTTGTTGTGTTTTCTCGAAAAAAGGGGGTTGGTATATTGATGAGTGGGTATATTGGTAGATTGGGAAAATTGGGGATTGGGATATTGGTTCCTTTGGTTACTCTGTTCCTAATGCGCATTTCCTAACCCCTTACCTCGCCCCTCCTAACTCCTGCCTCGCACCCCCTAACTCCTACCTCGCATCTCGCACCTCGCCCACCCTAACCCCCTAACTCCTAACTCCTACCTCGCACCTCGCACCTCGCACCCCCTACTCCCCCGCCGTCACATGACTCTCAGGGCTGCTTTTTTGGCTGGCAGTAATAATGCTTGTAAACCGCGTCATTGTCCCCGAGTATGGCACCAAGCCATTGTGCGCCACCCACCCCTCAAGGTTAAAAGGGATTACCCCATCAGAGGGAATCCACTCCCCGTTATATTTGCGCGTAATATGAATATGCGTCCCCGTGCTGGTTCCCCCCTCACAGGAGGGATGCCCAATGGGGTCTCCAGCTTCGAGGCGCGTGCCCACCTGCGCCCGGCCCGGCGTGCCAATGTGGAGAAAAAAGACCACCCATCCTGTGCGCGGGTCGCCGTCCCCGTCCAGGTCGAGTTCGACGATACCCTGCCCTGAGCGCGTCACCACGCTAGAGGCCACCGCTACTGCCCAGGAGTTCGACTTGCCGCAACCGCTGACCCCCGGGGGAGCAAAGTCCAACGCCGCCCACGGGTCCCCCGTCCCCCACCCCGTGTGAGGCCCCCCCGTCAGGGCCCAGGTCTCCCCATCCCCAAAAGGCAGCCGCATCTCTGGCTGCTGCAAGCTCCCCGGAATATGGGACGGCGTTTCCCAAGGGTCTCCAAAAAGATCTCTGTATGTTTGAGCAAATCCCCCAGGGCCAATGGCGTTGTGATAAGCCCCTTGCGGGAGGAGCAATGAAAAATAATACTGCATCGCCACACTGGCCGCATTCTGCCACGGGTCGGGATTTTCAATAGTAGTATCAGAATGTTCTAGGGTATCGAGCCGCCCCGTGAGCCACCCGTAATAGCCATTGTTGAGGGTGTTGGCGGCCCACACAAGTTGCATATAAAGTCCTTTGTGGTCGCGTTCTGCGTAGCCCAGCGGGTAAGTGTCCAGACCGGGGGGAGTGACAGGATTGCTCAACGCTCCAAGCTGGTATTCCAAAAGCGCCAGCAAAAGCCGGGGACTGATACTGAAATTAGTCGCAATATAATCCACAATCTCGGCCCCGCTGCGCTGCTTGTTTCCGGCATACTGCTCATAGGTGTTCAGCCAGCCCAGGTGAGAAGCGACAAAAGCCTGGGTGTCGAAACCGCTTTGAGCAGGCCCATTGACGAAGAGGCTGTTGGGGATGATTTTGAAAGGCGTTCCCCAAAATGGCTCGTAATAAATGGGGATTTGCATGGGGAGGCCGGGCGGCAGCGTGGTGGCATCTTGGGGGATAATGGGGTTGGCGTCTCGAATTTCGGCGACGGTGGTGTTGAAGCGGACGGCGAGGTTGGGGAGCGTGTCCCCCGTTTGGGCCGCGTAATCCACCAATTCACCGGGGGAGAAGGGGGGACGTTCCGGCAGAGGTGTGGGGGAAACGGCTGGCGGGGGGGATGTAGGGGGGGGCGTGGGGGAGGCGGCCCCGGGGGGGGAGACCGAGGGGGGGGCGCAGGCCGGGAGCAGCATCCCCACCAAAACGACCAGCCAAGCTAACATGACCTTTGACCGCATATTTAGAAAACTATATGTCACTGCGAGGAGCGTAGTTTGCGACGTGGCAGTCTCCCCGTTATCCGGGAGATTGCTTCGTCTCTTTGTTTCACGCCGTAGTTCCTTCGCTCGTTCAGGACAGGCGCAATGACATTGCATATCCTTAGCCTTCATCATCTTCTTCTATTCTTTCCAAATGAATGGCGCTCACATCCGCCCCAACTTGGCTGGCCACCACGGTTTCATCCCCCCTGGTGAGCGTCCCTTCGTAGGCTTCCGCTCCCCTATGCACCGTCCACCCGCTGAGAACAAAGGGAATCGGCCCATCCGCCGCGATCCACTCCCCATTATATTTTCGCGCTATATGGACGTGGACGCCCGTGGACCGCCCCCCCTCGCAGGAAGGGTGTCCCAAAAGATCACCGGTCTCTACCCATTCGCCAACCCTCACACGTCCCTCCTCCCGGATGTGCAAATATATCACCACCCACCCCGTTTGCTCAGAGCCATCATCGTCAAAATCAAGCGTCACTAAACCATAGTGGGAACGCATGACTCGCCCAGGCATTGATGCCGTCACCCAAGCATTCGATTCTGAGCATTCCGCCTTGGCAGAAGGGGCAAAGTCGACCGCCGCCCAAGAGCCATCGCGCTCCCAGGCCCCATGAGGGCCTCCCGTATAACTCCAGTGAGGGCCTCGCAAGAAAGGAAGTTCCATGGGAGGCTGCTTCAGATCAGGTGGAAAGAGCGGCTTCTCTTGAACCCAGGGATCGCCGAACATTTCTTTATAAAGAGCCATAAAACCGCCATCTGGGTTCAAGGTATGAATCCAATCTGTGCTCTTATAAATTTGAGAGAAATAATATTGCAAAGCCACCGTTCCGGCGTTGAGCGTGGGCGCCACACGAGCGACCACCTGCTCAGATGGATTTTGGGAATCTGTTAAAGCAATTTCCATCATGCGGCCTTCGCGCCAGCCATAGTAGCCAATGGAAAGTTCGTTTACGGCCCACCGCAATTGAGCTAGGAGGCCTTCCTCTTTATAACCTACGTGGTTTAGGGGATAGCGTTCCTGGCGCAGGTCTCGCGGTTCTCCAAAAACCCATCCGCTCTGATATTCCAAAAGGGCGAGCAGAAGCCGGGGGTTTATAGAGTTATTCTTGGCAATTTGCGCCACAATCTCTCCCCCGCTGGATTGGCCGATGCTGCCCAGGTACTCGCTATAATCGCTTAAATATCCACCCGCCTCATCCACATAAGCAACCACGTCAAAGTTCATAGCCGAAGGGGAATAAACAAGTTCACTATCAGGAAGCAAGAGCTCTTCCGAGGTGGTATTCACCAACCCGTGGGGGATTATCAATTTTTGGCCGGGCGGAATAAAAGATTTGGGCGGGATAGGGTCGGGGGATGTAATGTCCTCTGGCCTGGCTCCAAAATGAGCCGCCACCACATCCAAAGTATCCCCGGCCTGGGCATAATATAAGACCGGTTCCGAATTCACCATGGGAGTAGAAGAGGGCGTCGGCGTGGGGCGGGGCGTACCCGTTGGGGAGGGACCAAGGGAGGGGCTGGGGGGAGCGGTCGGCGTTACCTCTGGCAGAGCCGTAGGGGAAGGTGTGTCCGTGGGGAGGGGGGTGGGCGTCTCCGTCTCAGAAGGGGCCACAAAAGTAGGCGGGTTGTAGCGGACGAGGCGGCAGCCCAGCATAAAAAATATAAGAAATAGCAATAAGAAAAAACGGGGAATTTTCATAAATTACCACAAAGTACACGAAGGAAAAACTAAAATTCTAAGACGCCGCCGCCCCCGCCCCCCTAACCCCCCAACTTCGGGGGGAAACCTGCTCGCCAACTCCCCCAGAATTGGGGGACGGGGGGCTGCTACCGCTCAATAAGGTTATAGTCTTTTCGTCTTTCGTCGGCGCGGATGACCTGAGAGCCTTTTTGCAAGGAGCCTTGGTAAGCAGCGCCAGACCCACTTGAGATCCACCCATCCAAGTTGAAGGGCAAATCCTGGTCGGCTGGAATCCACTCTCCGTTATACCGCCGGGCCAGGTGCAGGTGCGTCCCGGAGGAGATGCCCCCTTCACAGGAGGGATGCCCAATCCTTTCGCCCGCTGTGAGGTAGGTTCCCACCGAGACGCGCTCCCGGCTTTCGATGTGCATATACAGCAGAGACCATCCCGTTTGGACGTAGTCGTCCCCGTCCAGGCTTTGCACCACCGCCCCATGGTCAGAACGCACGATCATCCCATCCGCCGAGGCCACCACCCACTCGTTGCTCTGCCCGCACCCCAGGTTACCGGGCGGGGGCGCAAAATCCAAGGCCCCCCACGCCGAACCGGAGTCCCATCCCCCATGCGGTCCCCCCGTGTAAGCCCACACCACTCCATCCTCGAAGGGCAGCTGCAAGGTCGGCTGCGACAAATCCCCCGGAAGGATTGGCTCGAAGGCATAATCAAAGGGATAGCCGAATAAATTTTGATATGTGTTGAAAAGTCCCTGCTCTGTGACCGCCGTTTGCCATTGGGCGTGAGGCAACAAATTGGAAAAGAAATGCTGCACGCCCGCTGTCCCGGCGTTTATGGTGTCACTAGCGGGAACGCTCACGCCATCGGGGAGCTGCCAGCTTCCAATCCCGTTCACGCGCCACAAATAATATCCCCGGTTGAGGTTGTTGGCGGCCCAGGCCAACTGGCGGTACAACTTAGCATAACGCGCATCTTGGTAGCCGATGGGGTATTCGCTCGCACTCCCGCCCGTCACCCACCCGCTCTGGTACTCCAACACGGCCAGCAACAAGCGCGGGTTCGAAGAGTAATCATCCGCCACGCGCTGAAGAACTGCCGCTCCCGATATGGTTTCCCCATCAACCTCCTCCGTGTAGGACGCCAAATATCCCCCCTGGCTATCAACGAAGGCCTTGACATCGAAGGTCACGCTATAGGGGCCGTAAACCAATTCGGAGTCGGGGATGACCTTGAAACTGGGGCCGATCTCGCCGAAGTTGGGGGGAGGGATGATTAAAGTTTGTCCGGGGGAAAGTTGGTCGGGATTTTGGAGTTGATTGGCCTCTATGATAAGCTCTGGGAGAATGTCAAATTGCTGGGCAATACTGAAAAGCGTGTCCCCGCTCTGGATGGTGTAAGTCTGTGACCCCATGCGGCCGCCCGGCAAATTGTGGGGGGGATCGGGCGTGGGGGAGAGGGCAGGCTGACCCGGAGCGCGAGTCCCCGGCCCGGAGGGGTGGGGCGTTCCCCCATCCTCGAGCGTGGACAGCGGCTCCAGCGTGGAATCCGTTAGCCAGGGAGCGGAGTGCGGGCTGCGCGTGCAGGCACTCAAAAATATGATTATAATGGCGAGAAGGAATAGTTTATTTCGAGACATATTAATTGAAAGCATTGTACCCCGAAGAGCAATCACATATACACTTTATTCGGGAGCGACTCCGGTTAAATATGTCATTGCGAGCGGAGTTTACGGAGCGTGGCAATCTCCCGTTAGCATAAAAAATAGCCATTCTCAGTCACTCATGAGGTTGCCGCGTCATCTGGGCGAAAAAACGCCGCCCATCTTCCTCGCAACGACATCGCTTTTTGAAGAGGTTTTTTCCAAATGAAATTACCCTATTGTACCCCGAAGTTAGGGAGCAGGGAGGGGATTCTATGTGGTAAAATTGGGAGAGAGAAACAAAAAGTGAGAAAATATCTATGACAAAACTGGATCAATTAATAGAGCGCATTGTAGAAGTTGCAGACCCAACTCATATTTATCTCTTTGGCTCTCGAGCCAGGGGTGAGGCATCTGAGGGGAGTGATTATGATTTCTTGGTCGTCGAAGATAGACCTGTTCACACCCGGCGAGAAAGCGTGCGTATTCGTCGTAGTTTGCGCGGTATTGTCGATGCTCCCATTGATGTGATTGTGGCTCGCCAGGAGCAAATCGAGCGTTATAAAGAGCATAAAGCACTTATTTATCACACAGCGTTGACTCAGGGAAAATTATGTTATGGGGTAAGAGATGATTAAGGAATCTCAAGTGTTGCCTGAACCTTTTAGTCCTGAAGCTTGGTTGCGTAAGGCAAATAGCGATTTGGTGTTAGCACGTCTCGCTGCTAGGGAGAAAGGTGTTTTGCCTGAAGATGCTGTATTTCACGCCCAACAATGTGCTGAAAAGGCTCTCAAAGCAGTTTTGTTAATGCGTGCTGGTCAGTTTCCATTTAGCCATGATCTGGATATTTTAATTGAGCGTCTTAATGACCTCAACATACCCTTGCCTGACTTTGTATCAGATGCTGGTGATCTAACTCAATACGCGGTACAAACACGTTATCCTGGGGATTGGGAACCTGTTGAGAAGGTGGAAATGGATGAGAAAATTATTCAGGCTGCGAAAATTCTGGACTGGTCCCAAAATGTACTTGAGAACAAAACTTTATTTTGAGCAATGACGTGACTACTTTGACAATGTCAAGTTTCAAATTTTGATGTCATCGCGAGCCGACGCTTTTCGGCATGGCGATCTCCCGCCTAAAAGGAGAGACTGCCGCGCTTCGCTCGCAGTGATATTAAGTTGACATTGTCAAACTACTCATCCCCCAATGTCGTTAAGTTAAGCAACCAGGTATGTCATTTCGACGAGGTTTCGGCGTTTGCCGCCGAATAACGAGGAGAAATCTTGGTT
>DAOUWT010000027.1 GCA_030666985.1 Chloroflexota bacterium | reverse complement strand
GCGGGGCGGATTTCCAATGGGCTGGTAGGCGGTGGGGGGAAGGGTACGATCAGCGTCGGGGCCGAAGTTCCCGGTGCGGATGTTCCCGTCAATCAGGGCCCAAACTGTCTCCCAGGAACCTTTGGCGCCTTGAGAAGCCAGAGAAGCCTTAGTCATTTCGGGAGAGAGCGCGTAAAGCCCTCCCCACGCGAGGGTGATTATCCCCAGGGCAATGAGCGTGATCTTGAGAGCCTGGTGCGGGGGACGCCATTTCCAAACCGCGGCCAACGCTAAGATGGGGAACCACTTAGTCAACGCTCCGAGTCCCAAAGCCAGAGCGGCCGGGATGTCGCGTTCGGTCAGCAGCCAATATAGACCCAGCAAGAGGGCCATGACCGCCAAGGGATCGAAATAGGCCCATCCATAGAACAAGCCTATCAGGAGGGCGAAATAGGCCATCCCACGCTGCTGCATTTCCTGGGGGGGATGGATTTTTTCGGCTAGTTTCAGAAAGAGGTAAAGATTCCCAGCTTGGGCCACCGAGAAGAGCAATGCCAAAAGGTATTCGTAGGAATGCGGGCGTCCCCCCGCTAACTGGAACAGCAAACGTGACAGAAAAGGGAATAAGGGCGGATACTCTACCCAGATATCCCAAAAAGGCCAGCCTAATTTCGCCAAGAGAGTGTAGTCCCAATAGTCGCCGAAACTCCGAATGCCTTCTAGGGGGAGAGAGAGGAAGAGGATTAGGCGGGCGGTCAAGAAAGCAAGGGGGACAACCTTGCTAGTAAGGTCTTTGCCACCTGACCTATAAATTGCGTCTTTAGCCATTTACGGGATCCCTCCTCTACTTAGCTGGGTTTTCATAAACATCGATTTCTCCAGACTGAAATACCAGCGGCCATTTTTCCACATCTTCAATCATGGCTTCCACTTCAGGCATATTCACTGCGGCCCAATTACGCCACACAGGATCGATAACTACATACCGCGCTTGGGTATAACGAGGGTCAAAAGCGAATCGCTCCGAAGGGATATCAGCGGGAAAATGCTTCGTAGCTTTTCCCTCCGCGGCAATAGCCATCTGGAAATCAGCTGTTTGAGAATCAAATAACCATGAGATAGTTGGTGAAGTGAGAATAACATCATCTGCCTCACTATATTGGTCCACGTAATCTGCCACTTTATTAGCATCAATTGCGTCTACCAATAGATTATCAATCCCACTACTTAATTCACTTTGAACTTGATAAACACTAAGAGATGCTGAAATAAGAACAGGGGTTATTATTATCAAAAAAAACACCAAACTACTACCTAACACCACAACTCTCGCCCTTATCCATCTTCCATTTTTATGCTGAGGTATCCACCCCCATTGGCTAAATAATACATCAAATCCATTTTGTGCCACTTCTAGAACCACAGGCCAGCCCTCAACAAGCAACACGGCAACTCCCATCGCGACAAATGGAAATAATGGACTTATATAATAAAACCCCAAACTACTAAGACCAGTGGTGCGGCCTAATAAGACTATGGGAACAAAGAACATCAATAAACTTAAAATCTTAATGCGAAATCGTGGTAATAAAAAGAACCCAATAATTGCCAGAGCAAACCAAAGATTCTGTATCAATAAAGTACCATAATTTAATACCATAACAGGGAATTGTGCAAACCAAGGAACCTCGCCTAAGCGAAAAAGAGTAAATTTTAGATCAAAAAGAAAAGCATGGGGAACAGTAATGAGCATCACTAGCGCGTATAAGCTAAATGGCAATGCGATTAAAGGCAATGCCCACAACAAATCACGCCATCGGCGAGTCGAGACCACCAATACTATGACCGGCGCGAAAGTAAACATCATCAAGTCTGAAGTTCCTCCTAATCCAACAGCCAAAGCAGCCAAAACCAGCCAAGCTGCCTTCATTGTGGTTAAATATTCCCACAGCCCCCAAAAGGTTAACAACGCCAGTGGCATAAGCAAATTATAGCTAAACCCCAAACGGTTGTATAAAATTGCTTGAGGGTAAATTGCCAACATTAAAGCAGAGAGCAAGGCCAGCGACACACCTTTTCTTCCAAGTATTCGCCGCACAACCCAATATAACAAACCTACTGAAATTACTCCTAAACTTCCAGTAAACACACGCAAGGTTTCAATCCCTTCGCCAAAAACATAGAACAAAACCGCTAGTATGCCTACGAAAAGAGGCGGCCGCCCAACTATAAGAATGGATTGGTTAATGGCAAGATATTGAACCTTACCCTGCATTAAATTTTGAGCAATGTTTATAAGAGTGCCTTCATCACTATACCAACCCGGGTTATCCACAAGATTCGCTAAACGCAGATACCCTGCCAGTGTTAGTATTACAAGAATTAGTAGTAATTCTGCGAAAATTTTATAATTGATTCGAGGTCGTTCTAAATTAGATGGATTTTTTGTCATCGTATTACCTTAAATTTATGTTAAATAAAAGTTGAAATCACTTATCATCTTTCCAGAAAATAGGCACCAATAAGTATGATTTACTAATAATTAACTCAGAATCCACTCTACAAATTCATCGATTGCATCCCTAGTTTCAGACTCAGTATTTGCACGTGACACATCATTTCTCTATTCTACAATGCTCTGATAAACGCGATACAAAAACTTCTAATGCCCCATAATAAGGATGGTTTTCGGAGCAACGCAAGATCAAACTATACTGTTGCTTAAACCACGCATCGTCCACTATTTTCGTCAAAAAACGATCAAAAGAGACCACTACGTCTGGCTGAAAATCTACCCACAAACGAGGAGGAATACGGTGCGGGAATACAAATTGATAATTAGGATCTCGGTAATAATCCATAACCGAGGGGCTTACCAATCCACTTAAGTCTAATATCTCCCCTTTAAAAGCAAGCCCCAACGCACCTATTTCTGGTGAAGCTACTATCGCATCTGGACAAGTTTCATTTAACCAAAGACCAACGGCTCTATAAGCTTCTTCGCGTAATCTGATTGACGTCCTCATTGTGAATGCGGTCATAACTGTAATAAATGCAAGTCCCCCTACACAAACGATTCCTACAGTCAAATATATATATTTTATCGCATTTTTTACTCGGAAAAATTCTAAAGACTGACATATTTTAAGAATCCATTTAATTGCCGCTAAAATACCTAAAACCAAAAAAATAACAGCGCCCAAATAAAAAGGTGCAAAATACCAAGGAAAAAGATATCGGTTCACAAACGCATAACCTCCCCCAATTCCTATGATCCATACAATGTAAATCGAAAAAGGTTTACTCAAAAATTCAGCCATCCAGTACACTATACCAATGACAACCAAGCCACCTAACATCACATTGTCCCAACTCAATACAGGCATCTCAGGCACCCACTCAAATGGCATTGTTGCATATCGAACCAATAGCAGTGAATTGTGAAAAGGACTTTCATATCGAGGATAGGTAATGGCCTTTGCTAACATGGACATTGGCAATAGACCATCATAATACTTGATAGCAAAAACGCTCCAACAAACTATTGGTATCAGGGCCAACGAGATTGCTCGCCAATAATATGTGATTTTATTATTACTAAATCCATGAATTACAAGCCAAAACAGGACTAAACCTAAAAATGCCACACCCTCAGGACGTGTCAATGCAACCAATCCAGAAAATATTGCCCCAAACAAAACTTTGTTCTCATTGAAAAAGAATATAGCCGCAAGTATCAAAGCCAAAAACAATGCAGTTTCCATCCCCATTAAAGCTGGCAAGGCTCCTTTTGGAGAAAAGGCAAATAAGGTCATGGCAAACACTCCTCCCCAAAAATTATCGGTAGCCAGAAATACTATAGAATATATAGCTGCTACAATCGCCATATTACACAACACACCAGTCGCTAAAGCAATTATGTTTAAATCTATTCCCAAGGCATGCCAAAATCCTAACCAAAGCACGTAAAGTGGACTAGTAAAGCCCATTATCTGTTCACCAGAATTATAGACAAGGCCATCACCCTCCGCAAAATGACGTGCGTACCGGAAAAAAATATATGCATCGTCAATAAACAATTGGCCTAAAGCTATATGCCATACACCGATAATAAGAAGAGTGATTATCAATATCCACTTTTGCCTATCTAACATACTCCCTTCCAATCCTGCGAACCAAGTATTATTTTTCCATCTTCTGATGCAGGAACAATTACGCTAACTTCAACATAATTATCAATAATATCACCTCTCATACACCACCTCCCCTCCCCTTCCAACTATCCACCCCCACCAACACCAAATTCACATCCCACTCCTCCAGCACATCCTCCCAGCCCATCACCTGCAAATACTCGCCCAGCACCTCATCGCTGTACAAATCCGTGCGGCCATCTACAAAAACGGGATAATCTCGCAGGGGAAGGCTTCTTTTACACCTCAGCTAACAGCTATTTATACTTCCAGAAAAGCATCTTTCCTATATGAAAACACAAATATTGACAAAGCAGACACAAAATATAAAGAAGCCGCAAGCTTGAAAACAACTCCATATCCATTAGTCAAGGCAATTAGTAGAGCAAAAATTGTCCCAATTACAGTGAACGTCGCGTTCACTCCCCACACCCAAGGAACGAAGCTTGGCTGAATTTTCTTGACAACAGATAATCCTGATGGAAATGGAATCCCCATGAATATGCCTGGGATAGCTACAATTACAGAAGAAACTAAAACTCTGGTAGCCAAAGGCTGAACTAATATCATATTTCTAAAAAAATCTAAGCCTGGATTTACGATCAGCACCAGAGTGGCTACAGCAAGCGCAGCCACAAATGCCTTCTTTGAAAACGACATTGAAACTTTGATACTCAACAGGCTTCCAATCCCAGACGCAATCAGTAATGAACACAGCGTGATTGCCAATGAATAAGATGGATGTCCAACGATTAGGCTGAGTTTCTGAATCAACGTCACTTCGACGAAAATGAAACCTAAACCGAGACAAGCAAAATAAACAACGATGGATACAGGTCTTGGAATTGAGATGCCCCTACGCTCCAAGAAGAAAGCTGGAAGGATCGTCAGAAAAACTGAAAAGATGAGCAAAAATGCCAACGTAAGCAGAAGCGTATCGTAGTTGACGCTTTGAAAGCCCCATTTATCAAGCACAAAAAAGAAAGGCCAATCATCCGTGGAAGGCGCAATGGTTTGCGGCTGCTCATCAATAAAATCTCGCTCATTCCCTGCTTCTAAAGCAACGATGAATGCAGAATATTGATTGTCTGTAGGATAGCCCGGCGCTAACATAATCCGGCTGTTAGCGATAAAACCAACATCTGGAGTGCCAAACAAACGGTGATAGAGAGGAAAATAAATACTGGATGGATCTTCCCGATAATGATTCTGGAGCGTGCTAATTTCTTCACTGGTAAAAGGACTCTTTTTTACCAAAACGTGAATATAGCCTGTCATCTCCGACACAACCACATGATCTTCTACCGGGGTCAGGCCATTGTATTGTAGAGCCTCCGATGCAAGAGCTAAGAGACGCAAGCCAAGTCCCTCGACGTTTGGGAAAGAAACAGATAAAACGCCAGATTTATTCAAATGCTCTAAATATTGAACGAATGCCTCGCGAGTGTAGAGATAATTCTCGGCCATATTAGGATTAGCTCCAAGCGATGCAACTGTGGTATCAACACCTGTAAGCTGTATGATATCGAATTGCTCATCGCTACGTGCCAGCAGGTGTCTTCCATCAATCAACTCAATTTGTATCCGCTCATCCTCATAAGGATTGCCTACGAAGTCGGCATAATTCTCCTTGACAATGGCTATCATCTCTGGATTAACCTCTGCACCCCGGATTTTAGAGGCCCCAGCTACTAGGCCAGCAATGACATCGGGGCCTCCTCCCAAGCCAATGACCAACACGGAGGGTTCCTCCTGAATCCAATAAGGAACGCCAAAGATTGTTTTATCAACAATATTGGCTTTATCTTGTTCATCCTTTAGATTAAGCAAAAGCGTGGGAGCACCCCCATCATGGGTCACAAGCTTGTACGGAACTTCCAGTTCAGTTGAAAGCAAATCATTCGGAAGAGACATCACATCAACCCGTGCAATCGGACTCCATCCCTGATACTCCCAAACGACTTCATCACCCAGCTCAAGCATAAGCTTAAGTTCTTTTGGGGAAACCGGCGTGATGCCTTTAGGAATCCACGAACTAAAGCCAAAGATTATTACTACCAGGATGAGTAAGCTTGCAATCACAACCCAATTGCGCCGAAAAGAAAACATCCCTGCGGCAAAAAGACCAGTAGCTGCTATCAGTAAGCCAACCTGTATCCCGTTAAAGTAGACCAAGCCTAGCAGTATAAGACCTGCGGAAGCACCCGCCCCCAGTAGATCAGCAAAATACAGCACTGGCAAACGAGTTCTAGACAAAGAGAAGGTCGAAGAAAGCACAAAACCGCCAAAAAACATCGGCAGAGCAAGGATAATGGGCAAGAAAATAGCAATGCTCGGCGTTTGACCTGCATACCAAACAAATGGAAAGGATAGCAAAACCGAAAGTGCAAAACCAACACAACTGAGGCTCACTTTGTCAAAGTCAATGCTATCCTTATGTCGCAGGCTGAGATACCCACCACTGGCGCCCAAACCCAGAAGGGCTATACTGATCACCAGATAGGCCGCCACCGGAAACAACAGAATCGAGATGAATCTGATATAAAGCATCTCTAGCGCCAAAAGGCTTCCAGAGATAAGGAAAACACCCAACGCATTGCGGATATTTTGATTGGGGATACTGATATTACTAATCAATGACGACAACCTTTCACCTCCCATACACCACCGCCTCCCCATCCTCGTACATCAACCGCCACCCCCCATCCTCCAACTCCCTCACCAGGGGACTATACGGCTCAATCACAACCACTCCCGCATCCCACTCATCCAGCACATCCTCCCAGCCCTCCTCTCCTCCCATCACAGACAGATACTCGCCCAGCAAATCATCTCCATACAAATCCGTCCTGCCATCCACAAAAACGGCATAATCACGCAGGTGCCATATTAGATACCCGCCCCAATTATAAGAGTTGAACATCTGCCCTTCCGGCTGATTCTCATTGATCCATTCCACGGCCCCTACGGGGAAAACCTGCCTCTCCGCCTCATGTACAAATTCTGGACGAGTCACCTGCACCAATTTCACTACAGCGGCCAGACTCAACAGAACCAGAATGCCCACATTAACGCTCTGCTGGAGGATGGGATTTATAGTCTCCTCTGACCGTTCCTGGTAAGCGTGTAATTTGGCGAACCAAGGCCATCTTGCAGCAATACGTTCTTGCCACGCAGGGAGCAAATCCGCCAGATGCCGAGTTAGCACCGGGGCAGCCACCAGGGCAAAAGGCCCGTAATTCCGGCGGGCGACGAGGGCCAAGTACGCAAAAAAAACTACTCCAACTAAATCACTGCCGTCCAAGCGGCGCTCAGAGACACCCACCGCCCCAAATGTGAGCAATAAAAGCCACAAAAAAGGCTGCTGAACAAGTTGATGAAAATCTGGGGAGGCCCACTCAGAGATAAAATCTTGCAGAACGCTAACCCCTACCGTTTGAAAGGGGAGCAGCCACATCTTGGGTCCGTTGGGGTTCACGACCACCACCAAGGCTCCGGCCATCCCCCACAGGGCAAGCGTCCCAATCCGCTTCCAGGCCAGCACCTCCTCCCCCTCCCAGCCCAGGGCCAAATTGACAATCTCCCCTCCAATCACCGTCCCCATCAAAATCAATCCCAACACGTAGCCGCCGTGCAAATTAGACCACAAAATAAATATAGGGATCAACCATCCCAGGCGATTTTTACCGCGCCATTTATAAAGGTACAGCAAATAGCCCACAAGGGCAAACAACACCAAGGAAGCAATTTGCGGGCGCGGAGACCAGACCACCGCTGAGACCGTTGACGCCAGAACAACCGCCCCCGCGCGAACAAAGGGACTTCCCTCCATTTGAAGGAGAATCAAGCCCATGCTCAAAACCGCAAAAACCGCCACCCAAGCCGAAAGAGCGCGGTAACTCCCCACTCGAAAGAGAATGTACATCCCCACCTGAGAAAGCCAGCTATGGTTGACCCAAGTCTCCCCGTAGCGCGTGAAAGAAAATTTATCTGCCAGTAACGGCCTTCCCGACTGCCAGGTAGTCTCACCGGCCCGCAAATGCCACCACATATCGCTGTCTAGCGGCGTGCGGGCTGCCATGGCAAAGACGGCAAGGAGGATGGTCAAGACAACTAAACGTTTTGTGTTCAAGGGAAAATTCCTTCCTGTTTATCCTCTCGCAAAAACCACCACACAGCCAGTGGAAAACCTAAAGCTACATAACGGGTCCAACCCCAAAAACCGGGGACTGCCCCCACTACCCAAATCCACCCCCAAAGTACCCAACGTTTCCAACCAGTCACACGCCCCAAGGCAGGATAGAGTAAGACCATGTGGTATGGCTGCACATACGGTGACGCGATGAAGCCAGCAGATAACAGTTGCCAAAATCCTCCTCCAGACATCAGGAACAAAAAGATACCTAAAATAAATATTGGCCAGCCTAACGTTGCCCACCCCATTGACGTCGGATGGGCAATGCTAACCGCTGAAAGCATGAATGCGTCTTTTATCCACCAACCCCAAACTATTATTGATATGAGTAAACAAAGTGCCATTCCAAATGTCCATTTTTTTCGAGTAATCAATACCCACCCAAAAATTTGAGGTCTCAACAACAAAAATGGTATACTCCAGGGCAGCGCAAGCAAACTAATTAATATCAAACCGTCGATCTGACCAGTCCAAAGTAAATACCAAAGTGGGGGATTTACTAAAGCCAGCAGAGCAGCCTTTAAGCCACCCCACCGAATCTCTTCTGCCTGCCAAGCTGTGATCAATGCAACCCCAACAAGCGTAAGACTATCAATGAATGCAAACGACCAACGCCAATCGATCAAACGAAAGGGATAAAATAACGGAATCATCCAAGGGGGATACATATTCAAAACCCCCAGATAAAACTGCTCATACCAATCAAGGCCAGGCAGTGGCAATTGATATACCAAAGGCGTGAGAAGAACACCTCCCAAAATTACCAAACCAAGCTTCCGCCAGTTTGTCGGTTCTGTTGAGTCTTTCCATGTATTAAAAAATGATTTTACCCAACGAGATGGATTCCACAATTTACACACCAGAATTGACCTCCTCAGAGTTACAGGCAATAGTAAAGTTTTAACTAGCTACCTGACAGTTTCATCTAATGGGACGCGGTGCTTCACGGTGTTGCCTACGGCACGCAGAGCGAGCCCATGGGCTAGTGCACGCCTGCGAATGATAAGCGCATCTTTAATTTTTTCGCTCATATTCTATCATATACCCTCACTTGGTACACCTTCGCCATGCTTTGCAAAAATAACCTCCATGTAAATAAGCACCAAACAAACCATCAAGCTTAAAAACGATAATCCCACTCCCACCCACAAAAGAGGCGGATGATATGCCAAAGACACCTCATGCTCCCCAGCCTCCAAATAAAGACCACTCAGCACAGCATCCACACAATAAATATCTACCGGCTGCCCATCCACCTCCGCCTCCCATCCGGGATAAAAGACTTGGCTTAATACAAGCAATCCTGGCGCATCGAGATTGACATCTAAAATTATTTTGTTTGGAGAACGCTCTCGCCAGATCACGCTGGTCCGCACGTCACCCAACTTGAGGGTCTTGCCATCCTCCACGGCTGCGCTCCGGGCAACGTCATGGGACTGCACCCACGCCAAAGCGGACTCGAAATCGTCCCGCGATTCCACGTCTCCCACCACGAAGGCACGCGGCAAAAAGTGCTGGTTCTCGTAGAGATATGTGCTGCCAAAGCGTTCTATTTCCTGCAAGCCTCCCACGTTCAGAGGGAACTCAGCAGCCACATAACGCACGTTGAGCAATCCCAGCAGTTTCGGGTCTGGGACAGCGTTACGGTTGACCTCACCAATATCGCCCTCCCCTTCCATGGCAGGGACTGTCACACTGTAGCGCGTCCGCTCCACACCGGAGGCAGCTTCCATGAAAGCGTCGTAATTCGCCAAGTAAAGTGGGTCTACGCCGTCGGATGTTTCTATCCCGCAGCGGGCGGCCCAATGGCGGGGCAAACTATAACTGGGGCTGTACACTCGGTAAGGTTCCTTGATGGATTGATGCTCTAAATATTGTGCCAGGGCATGTTCTGAGAATACTTCTTCAAAGGGCTGGCCTTGGATCAAAGTGGCGTCCATTACCCACAGGTCGGCTACCACCAGGCATAAAATCAACAAAGAAATCGTCCTACGCGGCAAGCGTTTCGAGGCTGCTAAAAAGAAAAACGCTGCGGTTGTGCATCCCGCCACCCCCAGGGCTATCAGGTTGAGGGGCGGAGTCCCCACCACGAGGGCATAACCTAGCCCCAGGCCCAGTGACAGGCTTCCCAGGGCGGCTGCGCTCAGGTTCAGGGCCCGGCGTCCCCGGCCGTGCATCCCCGCCACGAGGCGGTCCATCCCCCCTCCGGCCAAAAAGGCCAGGGCCGCCGCCGCCAGGAACCAGATGCGGGCGGGGGCTCGCAGCCACGTCTGGAGGGGGAGTATCCGCGCCATCCACCCGTAAAGGGGGGCGTTATCCCCCAGGGCGTAGAGCAGCGCCAGGCCCACAAATATCCCCCAAAACCATCCCCCGCAACAGCGGCGGCGGCGGTTGATGCCCAAAACGGCCAAAGCCAGCACCGGGAGGCCCACGTAGAGCATATAATCCATGAAGCCGCGATGGTCGGCCAGGATTAGGCCCCACAAGTAGCGCAGGGGCAGGGAGGAGACGACGGTTTTTGCGCTTTCGAGATGGGCGCGGGCGCTGAGGGGGGCAAAGCGCAGCATGGGCAATAACTGGGCCGCGGATACGGCTAGGGCCAATGTGCTGGCTAGTACTCCTCCGCCAATGATGGCTTTCCAGGGTGTTGGGCCTGTGGTTCTTCTGTGTTCTGCGAAAATGAGAGCTAGGGCATAGACTCCAGCCACCGCTCCCGTGTAGAGCGCCAACTGGGGGTGCAGGATTATCTGTCCCCCCAGGGCCAGGCCAAACGCTCCGGCCCGGCGCCACCGCCCCCGGCCGACCTCTCCCCCGGCCCACAGCACCCAGGGGATGTATGCCGCGGCGTAGACCAATCCCACGTGACCAAATCCCAAATGGGAGAAGGTGCGGGGCGTGAAGGCGTAGGCAAAGGCTGCCAGCCAGGCCCCAGCCCGGGAGATGCCGGACGACTGCGCCCACAGCCGCATCCCCCATCCCCCGGCTATAGTATGGAGCATAAATAAGAGGTTGAAGCCCACAGCCGCTGGAAAGATCAAGTGTACTAGGTTGGGAAGATACCAAATGCCAGATTGGGGGTCGACATCAAAGGGCGAACCGCTGAAGATCAAGGTGCGCCACAAGGGGGGCATTCCGAATTCGCTCAAGGTTTGTTTGATGTATTCGATGTTCGGCCAGAAGGTGACCAGGAGGTCAGAAACTTGGGCGCCAGGGCGTGTGATTATAGCGTCTATGGAACCTAATTGCCAGGCGAAAAACACTAAAACGGCTAACACTAGGAGGGCAATATCGAATCCTGGGGCCGTTTTTTGTTTATTCCACTGGTTGGTGATAATTTGGTGTATTTTTTTCATGGTGTCTATGTGTTCTATCGCATCCGTTCACGCCCCCCTGACCCCCCAACTCTGGGGGGAAGGCTGACTCCCCCAGGATTGGGGGGAAGGCTGACTCCCCCAGGATTGGGGGCCGGGGGGCGGAGGAGGGTGAACGCTTACGTTCTATCTTCTAACGTTTACTTGCTTCCAACCAACTTTGACCTTATAATCTACACATGCAAAAACAACTCCGCTCTCTTGCACGCTATCTCCCCTTGCTTATCATTCTCTTGGCCCTTGCTGTCCGTATCCTGCCCGGAGCGCGTACCATTGATGATGCCTACATAACATACCGGTACGCCAGGAATATTTTAGCCGGAGATGGCTTTGTCTACAACCCCGGAGAGCGTGTCTTGGGGACGACCACTCCGCTCTACACCCTGCTCTTGGTGGCTGTTGGTTCTGTCACCGGGGGAGTAGAGGCCCCGTTCCCCACCATTGCCCTGATCCTGAACGCTCTGGCCGATGCGGCTACGGCCCTGCTGCTATGGAGGATGGGGAAACGTGTGGGGTCGCCTTTCGCGGGGGCGGGGACGGCCATCTTGTGGGCTGCGGCCCCTTTCAGCGTTACGTTTGCAATTGGGGGACTGGAAACCAGCCTCTACGTGCTCCTGCTCACTGCCACGGTCTATGCCTATATTGAAAACAAATACACCTATACCGCGCTGTTCGCGGCCCTTAGTCTGCTCACACGTCCCGATGCGCTGCTATTGCTCGGCCCACTGGCACTTGACCGATTATTTCGAGCCTTCCGCCGCCAATCTTCATCCTCCAGAATTCCACTCAATTCCATCGAAGTGGCGGCTGCTTTAGTACCCACCGTGGCGTGGTTTGGTTTCGCTACATTCTACTTCGGCAGCCCCATTCCACATTCCGTGCTTGCCAAAGGTCTGGCCTACCGACTACCCTCCACAGCTGCCTTTATCCGGTTGCTTCAACACTACGCAACTCCTTTTCTGGGAGAAAAAACATTCGGTGTCCCATGGATTGGCGTGGGGCTGATCCTTTATCCTTTTCTGTCTCTAATTGGAATCCGCTCGGCTTTGCGCGAAAAACGCCAGATGTGGCCTTGGGCAATCTATCCCTGGCTCTACTTTGCCACTTTCGCCATTGCCAACCCGCTCATCTTTCGCTGGTATCTCACTCCGCCCCTTCCGGCGTATTTCTTTTTTATCTTCTTGGGGATGGAGCAACTGGGAAGAAGCCTTCTAGAGAAATTAAGTGGCTATACGAAGCCCCTGGCGTGGCTCTCACAAACCTGGCGCCGCCAAATTTTCTGGCGCATCCTCC
Source organism: Chloroflexota bacterium (assembly GCA_030666985.1). Taxonomy (GTDB): domain Bacteria; phylum Chloroflexota; class Anaerolineae; order Anaerolineales; family UBA11858; genus B10-G9. Next base: position 3,198 of record DAOUWT010000027.1, on the reverse strand, counting down.
CCGCGTTGGCAATCCTGCTCCCTCTCCTCCTCACCCTCCGGGGATGGACTTTGCAACCCGACCACGGGCCTGACCGCCCAGCCCCGGAGATGGCCTGGTTCGAACTCGAACTCCTCTACCGGGAAGCCGCCGACCAAGTCACGCAGCGGATTGAGGAGCAGCCTTCTCCGGGCCTGCCAGTTCTCGCCGCCGGGGATGTGGGCGTGCTAGGTTTTTACACTCCCACGCGCATTCTAGACACGGTTGGTCTCAACTCCCCCCAAACCTTGAACTACTACCCTCTGGATGAATCATTTTACGCTATCAATTACGCCATTCCGCCCGACCTGATCCGCGACCAGGAGCCAGACTATTTGGTGATTCTGGAGGTTTACGGGCGTAAAGGACTTCTCAAGGATGCCTACTTCAACGAGCATTACAGGCTGCTGCACAAGATTCCTACCGACATTTATGGCAGTGATGGGATGTTAATCTTCGAGAGGGAAGCTCCCTAAAAAACCGAGTAATTCACGCATCACGCTTTACGTTTCACTTGTAAATCCCGCGAAATCCCAAAGAACCGAAATGAATTCATTCAAAATACTTGCATCTTCTGCTATAATAATGATGTCCTGAAACAAGAATGTACAACATGGTGATAGTGACCTCAATAGCACAAATCCATTCTAATTAGTCGGGGAGCGTTTTCTCATGGCAAAAATTTCACTTCGCGCTTATAACCAAGAAATAGAAAATATAATTAATGAAGGGCAAATCCAAGAAGCAATTGCCCACTGCCGGCACATACTCAAAATATATCCCAAACATGTTGGAACATATCGTCTCTTGGGAAAAGCTTATTTAGAAAGCAATCAATACAGCAACGCCGCAGACATTTTCCAACGCGTCCTCTCTGCCATTCCCGATGACTTCGTCTCCCAAATTGGTATGAGTCTCATCCGTGAAGATGAAGGAAACATCGAGGCCGCAACGTCGCACATGGAAAGAGCTTTCGAAAGGCAACCCTACAATCCAGCCATCCAAGATGAGCTTCGCCGCTTATATGGAAAACGAGACGGTATGGAGCCGCCCAAGGTTCGTCTCACGCAAGGCGCATTGGCACGCATGTACCTCAAAGGAAACCTGATTCAACAAGGCATATCAGAACTACGCTCGGCACTTGCCAAAGAACCTACACGTGTTGACCTCCAAACCATTTTAGCCCAAGCGTACTCTGAAACGAACCGAAAAACAAAGGCCTTAGAAACTGCTAGCACGATCCTGACGGATTTCCCGCACAACCTCACTGCTAACCGCATCCTGGCGGAAACGCTTTCAGACGACGAACACCCTCAGGTAATGAAAGCCTGTCGCCAGCGACTGTATAGCCTTTCTCCTTATGAAATGCACGTCTCAGAACATGCCCCCGCCGTTGAGGATGTCCCAGACAGAGCCATCACCCTTGAGCAATTAGACTGGGTCACCGCCCAAGAGCAACTCCAAGCCCTCCCTGAGGAGGCTCAACCCGACTGGGCTACCTCTATCGGGGTAGATATTGAGACTGAAGACGAAGGAGATGCTCTTCCCTCATGGCTCTCGGATGAGCAAGAAGAAATATCAATAACAGATCAAGAATCCTTCCCGCTCGAGGAAGAGACAGAGCAAAAAGACGAAGAATTCATTCCCGACTGGATGCAAGAAGCCGGTTGGGGGACTTCGACTGGCGAGACTGGCGAATCCAAAGTAGATTGGGATGCCTACGAAACTGATGAAGAACTTGCCCCTGCCGATATCCCAGATTGGCTCAAGGAAAAAGCCCCTTCCCAAGCCGTCGAAGATGTTGAAGAGGATTTGGGAGAAGGGTTTACCGAAAAAGATACTGCATGGCTCAAAGACCTTGAGAAAGAGACTAAAGAGCTTCCTGAATTAATTGACGCAATAGCAGGTACCGATCTTGAAGAAGTTCCCGATTGGATAAGTGATTTGGGCGAAGCAAAAGAGCCAGAGGAGCCAGCAATCCCTGCCTCAGAAGCTGAGGGAATTCCTGATTGGCTGGCTGACTTCGAGGAAGAAGAACCAGAGGAGGCAAAAGAGCCAGATGAGCCAGAGGAGCCAGCAATCCCTGCCTCAGAAGCTGAGGGAATTCCTGATTGGCTGGCTGACTTTGAGAAAGAAGAACCAGAGAAGGCAAAAGAGCCAGATGAGCCAGAGGAGCCAGCAATCCCTGCCTCAGAAGCTGAGGGAATTCCTGATTGGCTGGCTGACTTTGAGAAAGAAGAACCAGAGGAGGCAAAAGAGCCAGAGGAACCAGAGGAGGTGGCTACATTTGCCGATGAAGGGCTTCCTGATTGGCTGGCTGATTTTGAGGAAGCAGAACCAGAGGAGGCAAAAGAGTCAGCGCTTCTTACCGCAGAAGTTGAGCCTTTTGCCGCAGCAGAGGAAGCAGCAGCATCTACCGAGGAGGGGCTTCCTGATTGGCTGGATGATCTTGGAGAGGAAGAAGAACCTCAAGAGACTGCCATGGCTTGGCTGGCTGACTTTGAGGAAGAAGAACCAGAGGAACCAGCGATTCCTGCCGCAGAAGTCAAACCCCTTGCTGCAGGTGAAGGGCTTCCTGATTGGCTGGATGACCTTGGAGTTGAAGAAGAACCAGAGGAGGCAAAAGAGCCAGAGGCTCCCGGAATGCCTGACCTGGACGACGAGGATGCCACCATGGCTTGGCTGGAAAGTCTGGCCGCTAAACGGGGCGTCCCCGATGAGGAATTGGTAACTAGCGCCGAAGACCGCGCCAAGGCCGAAGCGCCTCGGTTCGAGGAAGCAGAAGAGCTTCCTGATTGGCTGGATGATCTTGGAGTTGAAGAAAAACCAGAGGAGGCAAAAGAGCCAGAGGAGCCAGAGGAGCCAGCAATCCCTGCCGCAGAAGCTGAGCCTTTTGCCACAGCGGAAGAGGCGGCAGTATCTGCCGGTGAAGGACTTCCCGATTGGCTGGATGACCTCGGAAAGGAAGAGGATGAAACCCAAGAGACTGCCATGGCCTGGCTGGCTGATTTTGAGGAAGAAGGGCCAGAGGAGCCAGAGGAGCCAGCACTCCCTGGCGCAGAAGCTGAACTCTTTGCCACAGAAGAGGAAGGACTTCCCGATTGGCTGGATGATCTTGGAGTTGAAGAAAAACCAGAGGAGGCAAAAGAGCCAGAAGCGGCAGCACCTGCCGAAGAAGAG
>DAOUWT010000115.1 GCA_030666985.1 Chloroflexota bacterium | reverse complement strand
TCAGTTTGAAAGAAAAGAGGAAGTCTACATGTTTTCTGTGTTGCCATACCATTACAAGCAATCTCTATCAAGACCAGGTGCTGAAAATTTGTGATTCAAACCTTAAAATTTTCGAACCTCCTAAAAGCTTAAATGACTTCATATCTAATACCCAATATCCAATGCCCTAGCGAGCGCAGGTCTGCCCCCGCCCGCCGTCAATGAGATGCGTACCCCCCGTGATCCAAGCGGCCTTTGATGAGGCCAAGAAATAAATCAGCTCCGCCACTTCCTCTGGCTGGCCTACCCGTCCCAGGGGATGGGTGGTTTTGCTATGTTCGAGGAAGGCGGCGTAGGTTTCTTCATCCATCCCCCCGGAGCGGTGCAGTTGGGTGGCGGTGACGCCGGGGTTGACGGAGTTGACGCGCACGCCCTTGCCCGCCATCTCTAGCGCGGTGCAGCGTGTGAGCTGCTCTAGGGCGGCTTTGGATACGCAGTAGGCCAGCACGCCGGGAAAGGCGCGCACAGCGTTCACGCTGGAGACGTTGACCACATTCCCTTCCCGCTCAATCAGGTAGGGCATGGCGCATTGCATGAGGTAAAAGGGGCCGCGGACGTTGATTTTCATCAGATGATCCCAATCGGTCAGGGAGGTGTCTTCAACTGTCCCAGCCTTGAGGATGCCGGCGGCGTTGACGAGTACGTCAATGCCTCCCCCCAGGGTTTCAACGACCACGCTGACCACACGCTCCACGTCTGCCTTCAGCGTCACGTCCGCCACGATGGCCGCAGCCTCTCCCCCATCTGCCTCTATTAACCGCACAACCTCAGCCAGTTTATCACCGCTGCGAGCGACCAGGGCCACCCGCGCTCCCCCTCCCCCAAACTTGATGGCTGCAGCACGGCCGATTCCGCTGCTGGCTCCGGTGATGATGACGACTTTGTTTTTCATTTCACTCATGTTTTATGCCTCATTTGTATCCTTTCAAAATTTAAGGGCAAAGACTTCCGAAGTCTTAAAAAGCGGTTAGACTTCGGAAGTCTTGCCCCTGTTTTTGGAGATGCCACATCAGGTTGTTGCTAGTTCTTCCTCAAGGGGTTCATCGGTAACTGGAGCGGCTGTTAGTTGCAAATAGGTCAGTGTCCAGGCTGATTGGATGTAGGCTTGGAGGATGCCGCCCAACAAAATCAAGAAGGGGAGATAGACAACGAAAGCCAAGCCGCCTATCAGCAGGGTGCTGCCAATATTTGCTTCTGCCATACCGGCCACCGCGCTGATAACCGCGAGGAAGATAATCACTATCAGGGGGATTGCGAAAACAAAACCGACTATTGCGCCGCCAATGCCCAAAATAAGCGCCATGATGATAAGGTTGCCCAGATTCTCGCGGAAAACGTCCCAAGCGCGTTGGAGGGCGATGATGATGTCTAAGTCTTCGACTATTAGGGCGATGTTGGCTTGTTGGACAATAATTTGGATAAGCCAACCGACGGGAACCATGAGGCAAATTAGGGGGATCAGGCAGAGCAAGCCAATCCCAAAAGTGGCCACCGTCACGAGCGCCAAGGGAAGAAATGTGACAAGCACCAACACAAATGATGCCAATCCAATCAGGAAATTTAGCCCCAGGACGCGCCAGAAGAAGGGTTTGCCGCTGGTGAACAAGTCTCCGAATTTGAGCTTTTCGGCGCCCTCTTCGCTCTGCACTGTTCCTTGAACAAGGCCAATGCGTCCGATTGTGCTCAACGCCATGGCTATCAACCAGAAGAGCAGAAGGACAACGAAAATGATGGCTATAAAACCAGCGGTTTGCCAGCCTTCTATTTGGTTGAAGAATTGTTCTATATTAAAGAAGAATTCTTGCATGGCAGGAGGGACTTCTCCATCCCAACCATTGCCGCCAGATGATCGAGCACTAGACCCACCACTGCTACTGCCGCCGCCGCCTTGACCACAACTGCTTAGGATGCCAAAGATCCATAAGATTTTGTGCTTCCAGATGGTTTTCCAAGAACGAGAAAGTATGTCGCCGAAGTCCATTTGTTTTCTCCAGGTGAGGTGATAAGGTAACAAGGTGTAGAGCACATTCTCTCAAGCTGCGGCAGCAGCATGTTGCTCTTGCCAACGGGCGTTGACCAAATAATAGGCAAAGAGCATGAGGGGGAAGTCTATCTCGCCCCGGATGGTCAAGTAAGCCCCCCGGCGGAATGCTCCCCGGTGGCGGACTTCCAACAACAGCGTTCCCGCGCTGTCGAACAATCGCCAAACTCTTCCTCCAAATCCGGCCGGGGTTAGCATGTATGCTTGCCCGCCAAAGTCAAGGAGGAACTCGCGGCGAAAGAAACCGCGGGGGTGAGCCGCCCCTGCTACGGCTCCTCCCTCGCGTATCTCGTACACACTCTTCCACCAACTCGTCTTCTCTAATTCTAATTCCCGCCCATCAGGAGACCGGAAGCTGCCTAGCATTTTTAGGCCGCGCAGCGTCAACTCGCCTATGACCTCGGTATTCGTCCGCAGCAAGTGGCGCGTAGTAAAAAAGCCCGAGACCAAAACTTCAATCTTATCCGTCGTGATCGTTTTGTAAGTCATGTCACCTCACATTTTCACGCAACACGCATCACGTCTTCACGTTTCACTTTTTACTCTTCACTTTTCGCGACCATTTTCTCGGCCTTATCCGCCATCGAGGCCATCCCCATCATTCCGCCCAGGTTCATGGTATCCACCGCGCTAGAAGGAACAATGACCATAGCGCCCCGCTCTTTCAAACCTTCGAAGAGCATATTCATGGCTCTCAGGTGTAAGGCGGTGGGGTTGTTGCGGTAGGCCTCAGAAGCCTTGGCGAATGAATCGGCGATCTGTTCCTCGCTCTCGCCAAGGATGACCCGCGCCTGACGTTCCCGCTCGGCCTGGGCCTGGCGGCTCATGGCGTCCTCCAATCCGCTAGGGATAACGACATCGTGAATCTCGACTGACTGGACAGTGACGCCCCAAGGCGTGGTGCGTTCGTCAATGATATGTTGTAGCTCGGCATCCATCTTCGCTCAACCTACGAGAATATCAGATAGCTCCATTTGCCCGATGATCTCCCGCAGCGCTGTCTGGGCGGCCCAGGCTATAGCGGCTCGGTAGTTTTCCACCTCTAGGGCAGCTTTCTCGGCGTCCCACACCATCCAGAAGAGGACCGCGTCCACATCCACCGGCACGGTGTCCTTGGTCAGGGTGCGCTCGGCGGTGAATGACGCCACCATGACGCGATGATCTATCCAGGCGGGAATAGTATCCACAATGGGAATGATCCAGAACGGGCCTGGGCCTTTAAGCCCAATGTAGCGGCCCATACGCAAGACAATGGATTTCTCCCATTGATCAGCAACTTTAAAGGCCAGTAGAATATAAATGCCAATGAAATTGAGGGCTAAGATTTCTGCAACGATCCAAGTAGCATCAATTCCATTCAACCCTATCCAGACAGCAAGTCCAGCAGATACAAGGAACAGGGTGATGAAAATGAAAACAGCAATGCCGTTGACTTGGCTTTCTTTTTTGTCATCATACATAATACTTTGGGATGTTGGTTTTATGACCATTATTTGTGACCTCCGGGGGGTTAGTTGGGTAGTTTCGTAGTTAGGTAGTTAAGTAGTTGGGTAGTTTGCTCACGCTTCACTCCTCACGCTCCATGTTCTTCAATTCTTCTTCAAAGACTTCACCTATTTCGCCGGGTTCATACCCTAACCTACGGGCCTCGTCTAGGGCCGAGCACACAATGGCGTGCAGTTTCTTGAGCCGCTTGCGGGACATCTGCTCTTCGTCAGGGACGCCGGCGACAAAAGTGCCCCGCCCCCGTTGGGTGGAGATAATGCCCTCACGGTCTAGCTCGAAGTAGGCGCGGGCGATGGTGTTGAAGTTCACCCGCAGGTCAGCGGCCAGCTCGCGGATGGTGGGGAGCTGCTCTCCGGGCCGCAACTGACCGGCGGCAATGAGGGAGTGAATTTGCTCCTCCACTTGAACATATATGGGGATGCTGCTTTCTAGTTCTAGGTTTATTTTCATATTTTCCTATTGTAATAATGATTTAGTACAATAGTACTATTACATGGGTTTGCGGAGGTGTCAAGGGGGAATTTTGGGTATTGGGTATTGGATATTGGTAAGTTGGGAAATTGCCTCCTTTGCCTCCTTTGCCTCCTTTGGCTCCTTGGCTTTCTCTGTCTCCTTTGTTTCCTGCCCTTGACACCAAGGCACAAGCAACTATAATGAAAAATGAACGAACGTTCGTTTTTCATTACTCCAAAGGAGCACGTCCATGTCGAAGGGAGAAGACACCCGCCAGACAATTATTGATACCGCGCACAAGCTCTTTACCCGCCAAGGTTATCACGGCACTTCTATGCGCCAACTCGCCAAGGAAGCCGGCATTGCCTTGGGCGGCGTCTACAACCATTTCTCCGGCAAAGAAGATATTTTCCGGGCCGTGTTCATGGAAAACCACCCTTTCTTGGAGATGCTCCCAGCCATCGAAGGTGCTCAAGGCGAAACAATCGAGGACTTGGTGCATGACGCCGCCGCTCAAATGCTGGCAGCTATCAAACGCAAACCGGATTTTATCAACCTGATTTTCATCGAAATCGTAGAATTCAAGAACACTCACACTCACGAGATTTTCGAGACCGCCTTTCCACGCGGCGTGCAAATAGTAGCTCGAATGGAGGAGGCTCAAGGCAGCTTGCGGGCCATCCCCGCCCTAATGCTGATACGAGCCTTCATCGGGTTGTTTTTCTCCTACCACCTGGCAGAAACCATGCTCGGCGAGATAACTCCGCCTGAGTTCCGTGAAAACGCTATGGATTACCAGGTGGATATTCTTCTTCACGGCATCCTTGAAAGGAGTGAGGAGTGAAACGTGAGGAGTGAAACGTGACGAGTAATGCGTAAATCACTCAATGCTCTCCTAGGAAGCAAGCTTCCGACTCCAGAGTTTCCCTGCCCCTCTGCTCCTCTTCCCCCTGCTCCCCTGTTCCCCTGCTCCCTGATTACCTGACCTTCAAAACTATGTTCAATCCCCGCCTCACCTCCCTCATCCGCAAGGAATTCATACAAATTCGACGCGACCCCCGCACGCTGATGGTCGCCCTCCTTATCCCGGTGATGCAGTTGTTCATGCTGGGATACGCCGCCACGAACGATGTCCGCAACCTTCCCATGGCCGTTTTCGACCAGGACCGGGGGGCCGCGGCCCGCTCCCTGCTGGATGCCTACCGGGCCTCGGATTATTTTCTCATCACCTACGACGTGGACTCGGAGGACGAAATCCGTGGGCTGATAGACGATGGCGAAGCCCGCGCGGGGCTGATCATCCCCCCGGATTACGGCTCGAAAATCCGCGCTGAAGAGCAGGCTGAGGTGGTATTTGTTTTCGACGGTTCCGACGCCACATCCACCAAAACAGCCCTCTCCGCCGCCCAACAAATAGGCAGCCAACACAGTACCGAAATTCAGATGGCACGCCTGGAGAAAAAGGGCCTGGCTGACGCTATTGAAAGGCCCATCGAAATCCGTACCCAGGTTTGGTATAACCCCGACCTGGAGGACGCCTACTTTTTTGTACCGGGGCTGATTGGGCAAATTCTTTACATGATAACGGCCATCCTCACCGCCACCGCCGTCGTCCGCGAACGCGAGCGCGGAACCATCGAGCAGCTTATTGTCACTCCCATCCGCCCCTGGGAATTAATGGTCGGCAAACTTATCCCCTACGTGGCGATTGCTCTTTTCAATACCGTGATGACCCTGTTTATCGCCTCCTGGTGGTTCAAGGTTCCCATGCGGGGCAACCTATCCTTAATCTTGATCCTTTCTGGCCTATTTCTCCTCACCAGCCTGGGATTAGGATTGCTAGCCTCCACAGTTGCCAAAACTCAGCAAGAGGCCATGATCACCGTTTTTGCCACCATGCTGCCGGCCATCATGCTCTCTGGCTACCTCTTCCCCATCGAGGCTATGCCAACTTGGCTGCAATGGATTTCCGCCGCCATCCCGTTGACCTATTATTTACGCATCATCCGCGCCCTGCTTGTCAAAGGGGTGGGCATCGCCTCGCTGCAAACAGATATTCTGATCCTGGTGGGATTTGGCGTGCTGCTCATGGGGGCCGCCGCCCTCCGCTTCCGCAAGCGATTAGACTGATTACTGCTAACTGAATACTGGAGAACACCATGCCCAAAAAACTAAAACAACTCATTCCCCTAGTGATAATCCTCGCCGTCGCCGCCGCCCTCGTTTACTACCTTAATTGGGTTGCTCGTGGGGAGGACGGCCCGCTCACCGCTTCGGGGACGGTGGAAGCCGTGGAGGTGGTCGTCTCCCCGGAGATGAATGGCCGCGTGGACGCGATTCTCGTTTCCGAGGGGGAGGTGGTGCAAGTGGGAGACTCTTTGCTGCGCCTGGACGGTGAACTGCTCCAAGCCCAACGGGTACGCGCAGAAAAAGCTCTCAACACAGCCGAAGCCAACCTCCAAGTCGCACACGCTGCCTACAAGAGCGCACAATCCGCCGTGGAAACGGCCCAAATACAGTACGAGCTAGCCCTCCAAGCCGCACACCTGGAAGACGCGCCCTCCCGCGCCTCCGCCTGGGAAGAAGACATCCCCGACGAATTCCAGCAACCGGTGTGGTATTTCGAGAAATCGGAAGAAATCGCCTCCGCCCAGGTCGAGGTTGAAGAAGCTCGGGATGCCCTGGAAAGATCCCAAGCCAACCTCGATAGCGTCCTCCAAGAGGCCAGCAACGATGACGTAGTAAAAGCGGAGAAAAGGCTTGTCGAGGCCCGGGCAGCCTACTTGGTAGCTCAAGATGTCCTGGAGCGTGCTAAAGGTGACGAAGAAATCGAAGACGAAGCCCAAGCCCACGCGGACGCCGCCGAGAGCGAGTTAGAAACGGCTCAAGAAGATTACGACCAAATGCTCTCCGAGGATTCCGCCAAAGATGTCCTAGAAGCCCGGGCCCGGTTGGCCGTCTCCCGCGAGCGTTACGAGACCGCCCTTGACCGCTGGTACCAACTCCTCACCGGCGAGGAATCCCTCCAAGTGCAATCCGCCCAACAAGCTTTAGTCCAGGCTCGAACGCAGGCCGCCCAAGTTGAGACTCAGATCACCCAAGCCGAACGCGCCGTGGAGCAGGCCCAAGCCGAACTGGATTTACTCGATATCCAACTCGAAAAGCTCACCGTGAAAGCGGCCATCTCCGGGGTGGTACTCAGTAGAAACGTGGAACCGGGCGAGGTGCTCAAAGCCGGCGGGGCAGCCATGACCCTGGGGCAGCTCGACGACCTCACCCTCACCGTCTACATCCCCGAAGACCGCTATGGCGAGGTCAACCTGGGGGATCAGCCCATCGTCAGCGTGGACTCCTTCCCCGGCGAGACCTTCAGCGCGGAGGTGATCCGCATCGCTAACCAGGCGGAGTACACGCCTCGCAACGTCCAAACCGCCGAGGGACGCCGCTCCACCGTCTTTGCCGTGGAACTGGCGGTGCTCAATCCCCAGGGCAAGCTCAAACCGGGGATGCCGGCGGATGTGGAGTTTGGGGATTAGGTATTAGGGATTAGGGATTAGGGATTAGGGACTAGGGACTA
>DAOUWT010000216.1 GCA_030666985.1 Chloroflexota bacterium | reverse complement strand
TCTCAGCATATAATCTAGAAGAGGCGGGGCGGGCGTTGGCAATGGCGTTGATGATCATGGGGCGTGAGACAGAATATTAACCGATTTTGTATTCGTCAGAATGAGCTGTCCTTGGAGCGTTTTCCCGCGAAATCCCAAAGAGCCATTAACTAAAATCCTTTGAACCAAATTGGGACTGTGAGAGTATTACATAGAGAGATAGGAAAAAAATATTAATGAGTAATTGCTCAAAATCCAGTTTAGAAGAACTGACAAGTCTCGCCTTTATCATGCTCGGAAGAAGCCAGATAACGCAATTATGGAGCGTGGTCACGAGATGCTAGATGCTGTCAGAGGTAGAATATGATGTCGCGCAAAAAATTACGAGAACCATCACTAGAACCTTTGGATACTCTTATCCGGTCTGCTTTGCAGGATGAGGTGTCCTCGCTTGAGCTGCCGTGTGCGTGGAGACAGATCAAGAAGCGGGTTTGGCGGCTGGAGAGAGAAAAGCAGACAAGATATGTGCGTCAAGGCGTTTATTATACGGAATCAATGCTGCCTCTTTCGGTTAGGGCAGATATGTCGTATTTCTTCATTACAAACACTGCTCTACAACAGATCAGGTGATGTTGAGATAGAAAATGAATTACCTTTGACATTTTGTAATTATGACTATATAATTAATGCCTAAGGCCTGTTTTTATAGGCAGTAAGTTTTCTCGAAGTTATCGTTCTAAAAGGAGGTGAGTTTGACTCAGAGCATATATTGTTTGAAACTTAGTATATCTTATTGTTCAAGTAACACTTATTTAAAGGAGAAGAACAAACTATGAAAAAACTATTAGTAATCCTTTCTCTCTTAGTTGTAGGCACTTTGGCGTTAGCCGCTTGTGCCACTCCTGAGGCAGTAACCGTATATGAAACTGTTGAGGTTGAAAAAGTAGTTGAAGGTGAGACTATTATCGAGACCGTTGAGGTTGAGAAAGAAGTTGAGGTTATCAAGGAAGTTGAGGTTGAAGCTGAACCTGAACCAGTGACCCGCCAAGGCGCATGGGTTGACACGGTAGTGTTTGTGGAGGAACCCTCCTCAGATAACGCCATCACCCGCCTTGAAGCTGGCGACATTGATGTCTATGCCTTCAATATCGCTGAGGCTCCCATCGCTCAGAGAATTTACGATTCTGAGGTGTTGAAATCCTATACGTCTTACGGAAGCTACAATGAATTGACCTTCAACCCTGTTCTTGAGCTTGAAGATGGATCCCTCAATCCCTTCGGTGATGCCCAGGTCCGTGAAGCAATGAACTGGCTGATTGATCGAAGCTACATCACCCAGGAGATCATGGGTGGTATGGGAAGACCACGTTTTGTGGCCATCAACTATGCCTCCAAGGACTCCGCCGAGATGGCTGACATTATTGCGGCGATGGAATTGAAATATGCCCATGATCCGGCCAAAGCAGAAGAAGTGATCACCGCCCGCATGGTAGAACTTGGCGCCGAAATGGTAGATGGCGTATGGCAGTTCAACGGCGCGCCAGTGGTCATCGTCGGACTCATACGTGTTGAGGATGAACGACTAGAGATTGGCGATTACGTTGCCAACCAACTCGAGGACATTGGCTTCACAGTTGATCGTCAATACAAGACCTCGGCCGAAGCTTCCGCTTGCTGGATCAGCTCTGATCCGGCCACTGGCTGCTTTAGCTACTACACCGGCGGTTGGGTTTCCACTGTCATCAGCCGTAATGCTCAGTACAACTTCGGCGATTTCTACACGCCGTTGGGCTGGGGCATTCCGCTGTGGCAGGCTTACCAACCCTCTGATGAATTCTTTGCAGTTGCCGACAAGCTCTATAACAGTGACTACGCAGACGTGGCAGAGCGCAAAGAATTGATGAGTCAAGTGATTCCGCTCTCGATGGAAGACTCAGCGCGGGTATGGTTGCTTGACGCGACTGGTATTGCACCGCTCAGGAAAGAACTTTCTGTCGCTGCTGACCTGTCTGGCTCCATTTACGGCGCGACACTTTGGCCGCTTACTCTGCAATATGAAAACCAGGTTGGTGGCTCGGTGACCATTGCTATGCCCAGCATGATGACGCAGGCTTGGAACCCCGTAGCCGGATCCAACTGGGTCTATGACATGATGCCCATGCGTGGCGCGAAAGGCAATGCAGTGATTCCCGATCCCTTCACAGGATTGAACCTGCCCTGCCGTCTCGAGAGCGCTGCAGTGTACGCTCTGGAAGGCCTACCCATTGGCCAGACCATGGATTGGGCCGTCCTGGAGTTCGTTGATGAAATCGTCGTTCCGGATGACGCTTGGGCGGACTGGGATGCTGAGAATCAGGTCTGGATCACCGCTGCTGAGCGCTTTGAAGAACCGGCCACGGCCAAGACCAAAGTGGTCATGACCTACGAAGCGGACTTCCCCGGAAACACGACGTGGCATGATGGCAGCCCCTTCACCATGGCTGACATGGTAATGGGCATGATCATGAACTTTGATCCTTCCAAGGAAGCTAGTGCCATCTACGATGAGGGCACTGTACCAAGCTTTGATTCGTTCATGTCAACCTTCAAGGGTTGGCGCATCGTCTCCGAAGCGCCGGTTGTCATCGAATACTACACTGATGCCTACTCGCTCGATGCTGAACAAAGCGTAAGTAACTTCAGGGCCGCATTCCCCAACGAGGGTGGCCTGTACGCTCAGGGAAGCGCTGCTTGGCATAATATTGTGCCGGCATGGCTCGCTGAAGCTAACGGAGAAATGGCCTTCTCAGACGACAAGGCTACTGCTCTTGAAGTTGATCAGACCAACTACCTTGCTGGCCCGACCGTTGAGCTTATGAAGGCTAAACTGGATGAGGCTTTGGCGGGCGCGTACATCCCCTACGAACCCACCTTGGGCGCGTACATCACCGCCGAAGAAGCCACAACTCGTTACGAGAACCTCCAAGCTTGGCTTGGTCGCACCGGCCACATCTACCTCGGCACCGGGGCCTTCTACATTCAGAAGGCTTTCCCCGTCGAGGGCACCATCATCATGCAGCGCAATCCCGAATACCCCGATATGGCGGATCGCTGGAGCCAGTTTGCTGAAGCTCCAGTCCCCGAAGTCTTATTGGACGGCCCGGGTGAGGTTGCTATTGGTGGAGAGGCCGCGTTTGACGTCTTCATAGACTTCAAGGGTGAACCTTATCTCACCGATGATCTAGCTATGGTCAAGTACCTGCTCTTCGATGCCACCGGCGCACTTGCTTTCCAAGGCCAAGCCGAACCTGTTGAAGATGGTTACTGGCAGGTTGTGCTCGATGCAGATACGACAGGCGCTCTTACAGCTGGCTCCAATAAACTAGGAGTGATCGTTGTCTCCAAGCGAGCCCTTGTGCCTATCACCCAGACGGCAGAATTTGTGACGGCTGAGTAGTAGGAGTTAGAGTCGTTGTGAACTAAATTCATCCCGGGGAGATGCCTATCATCTCTCCGGGATGTTTTAATCATGCTCCTGAAGTAACATTAGAGGAATATTATGAGTGATGCAACATTGACTAGGAAAGAGGAAGCTGCCCCGCAAAAGGAAAGAAGCTCCGGCACTGGTACGCTTGTTCGGGTGGCCAAGTTTACAGCTCTCAGGTTGGTGGTGTTGTTCTTTACGGTCATCATCGGTATTTATTTGACTGTTCTCATTGCCAACATGGGCGGATATGTGGATGAAATTCGGAGAGGGGAGATTCGCAGTCAGATTTCAATCTCAATCTACATGAGCGAGGATGCGAATATAAAGATATTGAGCGCTGAAGAGAAAAATAAGCTTGTCGCGGAACGGGTTGTAATCGAAGAGCACCGGCAGGGTTTAGATAAACCGTTTATTATACGCAGCTTCGATTTTCTTAAAAACGCCATTGTGCTCGATTTGGGATTTGCTACTGATATGGTCAGTGATAGTGGCTCTAAGCAGGTTAGGTTGATTCTCCTAGAGCGGCTTCCGCCTACTTTGCTCTTGTGGGGCGCAGCGAATTTATTTCTTTTCTTCGCGGCTCTTTATATTGGGCTTTATCTTTCCCGAAAGTATGGTAGTTTTTTGGACAGGATGATCGTTGCCTTGGCGCCGACATCCTCTGCTCCTGCCTGGTTCTACGGTATTTTCTTGATTCTTATCTTTGCAGGAGTGCTTCAGATATTGCCTTTCGGCGGATTGGTGGAAGCTCCTCCCCCTGAAAATAAACTAAATTATGCCCTAAGTGTGCTCGAACACTTGATTCTACCAACTGCCGCAATTATCCTTAGCGCTATTGCTATATCGAGTTATAACCGCCGCACATTCTTCCTGATTTATTCCCAGGAGGATTATGTTGAGATGGCTAAAGCTAAGGGGGTTCCTGATAGAGCGATTGAACGACGCTATGTTCTTAGACCGACTTTACCTCCTATCATAACTCAATTTCTCTTGCTGGTGATCGCTATCTGGACAGGCGCTACCATCTTGGAAACCGTATTCAATTGGCCGGGGCTTGGCCGGGCTATTTATCAGGCCATCGGGATGTACGATACCCCCGTGATTGTAGGCGTGAATGTAATTTATGCCTATCTTCTGGCAGGTACGGTCTTTCTTTTAGATATTATTTATGCCTTGGTTGACCCCAGGGTTAGAATTGGGGAGGAGGGTAAAAGAGCATGAAAAAACTTCGAGAAATGGCGCGCTACCCAGCTGCTGTGGTAAGCCTGATCATGGTCCTCGCTTTGCTTGGCATTGCAGTCTATGCCGTGGTCAGTATGCCTTACGCGGAAGCGGTTCGTTTGTGGCGGGGCGCGAAGGGAATTTGGTCAGATTATTCCATAAAACCAGACCCGGTGGGGGTGTATCCTTTTTTGAGCGGGAAGCTTGCTGTGGCAAATTCTGTTGTAAACCCCGTTGAAGATGCAAAAAAAAAAAATTAAGAAGTTTTCGGTGAAAATATAGAGACAAACTTTGGTTTTT
>DAOUWT010000154.1 GCA_030666985.1 Chloroflexota bacterium | reverse complement strand
TCGGTTCCCGGCTGAATATCGAGCGTTTCGAGCGGAATTTTGCAGCCCACGAGCTGACCTTTTTCCCGAATGGAGAGCGGCACGGGGTAGGGGTGGACGCGGCCTTCGGCGTCCAGCACGGCGAATTCATCGGAGTAGTATTCGGCCCCGGCGTTGAGCAGGGCGCGCACCAGGGTGGTTTTGCCGCTCATGCTACGTCCGGGGAGCAGGATGGCGCGCCCCTGCCAGGCGACCACCCCGGCGTGGACGAAGAGATGCTCCTGGGCGCGAAAGGCGGTCAGCAGTTCGCTGTGCTGTTCGAGCGCGGCGAGCAGTTGGGGTAAATCTTGCGTGCGGGAGAGCAGGGCCGAGCCGCAGTAGAGCAGGTGGTAGGGGCGTATGCTTGCTCGTTTGGGGGGAGGGGCTAATCTCAGGGAGTAGAGAATGTCTACTTCGTTGTTGTCATTCTCTGCCCTCACCCCCCGCCCTCTCCCGAGGGGAGAGGGTGCCCACCCCAAGGGTAGGTGCGGCGCGGCGTGTTCGAGCGCGGCAGAATCATTGCTGCGCAATCCGAATCGCAAGCCGTAGGCGGTGTATCGCTGTCCATCCGTCCAACCTAGACGGTCTACTTTTTCCTGTCAGACGGTGATGTGGCGAAGGGTGGGGAGTGTCATGATCATATTCTGCTATAATTGGGACATTCATTCAATCTCTCAAGGAGATAGCCATGCCTTTGCTAACGGTTCCTGCTATATTCGACGGTAAAAATATCCGCCTTCTGGAAGATGCGCCGGTTCGAGAACCCTATCGCGTGATGGTAACTTTTGTAAACCCGGAAATTGACAATGGCGCTGATGCGGGCCTTGATCGCTTTTGGGCGTCGTTCGGCGCCTGGCGGGACGAGCGTCCAATCGAAGCCACGCTGGGTGATATTAGGAAGGTAATTTGATCGAAGATTTTGACTTGTTGATCGCAGCCACAGCCCTGGCACATGATCGAACTTTGGTCACCAACAACCTGGATCATTTCAGTCGGATTCCCGAATTGCAGCTTGAGAATTGGGCGCCCGAATAATTCCACCGATTGCCCAGACCTGACAGGTTTCTAAAACCTGTCAGGTCTTTTTACGCAAGAGACTGCCACACCCAACGTGACAGTCTCTTTTTACTTCTATACTCCCACCGCTACGCTGGTGAGAAGGTACCTGTGCCATTAAAGAAACCAACCTGAACGTTAATTCCCCCTCCCGCTAAGGAACCAGCAGGATTTCCATTCTTAAAGAAATTTAATATTGTAAAGGTGGGATTGGTGGTAAAAGCAAAATCAACATCGCCCACCAATTGGGCTGCCGGAAGAAGCATATTTCCACCCATCCAAATTACACCGCCGCCTAAACCGATGCCCCAGGCATGACCTTCAAACTCTAACTTGCTACCATCTTCGAAATTAAGGGTTGGGTCAGTGAATATCCGTGAATAGATGAGCGCCGAAGACAAGCCAAATTGTCCCGATGCTTTCTGTGTGCTGGCTAAAGAATCCGGCATCTGGACTTTGGCAGCAAACTCCGGGTTTTCCTGTATAGCCTGTTTGGTAAGCGCGACCATATTGTCGAGCGAACTCTTTGCGAGCGCAAAATAGGCATCGGTCAACTCTGTATTCGGAACAGATTTATCTGTTTGCTTCATGACTTTTCTCCTTTATCTTAAGTTTCTATCATGTGGGATATGAACACATGCACTCACATCCCGCATAGTAGCGGGAATACACCCAGCATTTATGACAAAGTAACCGTCACATTACCTGCATTCCAGCCAGAAGTTTGGTTTTCGAATCTCAGGTGATCATAAGGTCTATTACCTGCTGTCCAGATGGCTGAATCCGCACTGCTCTGCGGTACACTGGTGTTTTCATCCAACACTATATAATCATTTGTTTGGTCCTGAAGATATACATATACCTGTGCTCCGCCTTCGTTGGGCGTAGGGTCCCCATCCCACGAAATCGTGATTTGGGTTGGATTACAAGCCGCGATTTCAGCAGCAGTTATGACCGGTGTAAAAGCACGCGAACTGCTCATTTGCGGAATACTTCCCACGCTAACAGTTCGCACAATGGGGCAGCCACCGGCTGCGCCACCGCCACCGGCTGCGCCACCGCCTGTCTGCGCCGCAGCCGGGCGGGGCACCACAATGGAAACGATGGAAGCCAGCGCCACCGCGCCGCCCAGTTTGAGGAACTGTTGGCGGGTCATACTTTGATATTGGGCGGGTTCTTCAGGCGCGGCGCTCAGCAAACTGGCTTTACCCAGCTCGTCCAGACTTTGCCACACCACAGCTTCGGGCGTATCCAGGCGGGTGGCCATCTGTGCGGGGCTGGTCTGGCCGTCGCACAGCTCGAATACCTTGGCGGCGGTCGGGTTGAGCGAGTGCATTTGCAGCCGCTGCCAGTCGTAGACCGAGAGTTCGTCGTTCAGGGTTTCAATGTGCAGGGTTTGGGATTTTTGGGGATTCTTCATGGTGGTCTTCTCCTTTTGTGAGTTGCAAGTTTCAAGTTGCAGGTGTCAAGTGTCAGGTGATTAGGGATTAGGGATTGGGTATTGGGTATTAGGTACTTGGTTTCTTCGTTTGGGGAGACTGTTTACTGGTTACTGTTTACTGTTTACTGTTTACTGTTTACTGTTTACTGTTTACTGGTCACTGGTCACTGAATCTGGAATCAAAAACGCCAACGGCGGGACGCAAAAATCGTCCGGCGTTGACGTTGGGTAAACGGGGTAAAAACTGCGGGGAAACTTAAATGGTTCTCAGTTGGTTGGTTGGTTGGTTGGTTGGTTGGTACATTCACGGGTTTGGCCTCTGGTGGAGTTTTAGCGGGGCTTGGTTCGAGCATCCACAACTTAATCCATTTTAACAAATATTTTGCAAATTGCAAGAGTTTTGGTCTTAATGTTAAACGGGGTGTTTAAGACTTGCGAGGGGGTTCGAGAGTAGGCAGGTTGTGGAACAGTACCACTGTTTCCTGCTGACTGCTTACTGAACACTGCTTACTGAATCACGGAGCAAGGCCACAAACTGGCTGATAACCTTCTTGGGCAAGTAAACGCCATATCGCCTGACCGTCTCGATGGCCGTGACCAACTCGGCCAGGGTGGGTCGGGGGTCAAGGAAACCCTTGATGCCATTGCGAAAAGATTGTTCTGGTATAAGCCCACAATATGCGCTAGCCGCATCGGGGTAGATGCCAAGTGCTTTGATTAAGTTTGTAACAGTTTTCATCATTTTGTTAATCTGAGCCTAGTGGTCTGTCAAGTGTAATTTGATGTGTTCGTAGTGGGGCACGAAAGTGCCCATTGTAGGCATGGGCGAACTCTTGTTCGCGTGCGAATTTCATTCGCTACTACAAACCCTCATTTCATGCTTGACAAGACACTACCCCCACAAGTGGGAAACACCTTAATTATCAAAAGCGTCCTTAGGCATACTCATGGCCGAGCTATATATTTCAATACCTAGGTCTTGGGCTACTTTGTGAGCATTTGGAGCGACCATGGGAGATATTGCTATCATGCGGTCAACCGTTTTATTGTGGTGTTTTTCATAGAAACGGGCTTTTCGCTCCAATGTATACATATCTGGCTTGCTTATTGAGAACTTTATTTCGCAGACAATTAACAATCTATTTTGGATAATCACGTCAATTTCAATTTGATCGGGACGCCCAAAAACTTCACCTTCATCATCGTAGTCAGTAACATTCAATACCTTAATATCAAAGGACGATTCCAATTCTTCTCGCAAAATAATGGATAATTCGTCTCTGATGGGCTGTTTTATCTGAGTGCGTTCCATCTTTCAGCCTCCTATATGCTCAATGCCTAATTCACGTTTAGTATATGCAAATATCATCAGGCGGCGTTGCAGGTGTTGGGGGAGTGATGAGGTAATGAGGAACAAATAGCCCTAGTCACTAATCCCTGATTCCTAGTCACCAGTCGGCAACAGGGGCATCTCTGGCCCTTCAAGCCCCATATACTCAGAAAGCGCGGCTCGCAGGGCGGTGCGGTCGTCCCAGGGGTACTCGGTTTCGCCGAAGCACATGGATTGCTCGTGCCCCTTGCCGCAGGCTAGGACGATGTCGCCGGGTTGGGCCAGGGTGAGGGCAAAGCGCAGGGCCTCCCCCCGGTCTGGCACGCGCCAAAAGGTTTCCCCCTCCCGTCCCCCGCGCGAGCGTGCCCCCTCGGCCATCTCCTCCAAAATGCCATCCAATGATTCTGTGCGGGGGTCTTCGGCGGTTAGGATGGTGAGGTCGGCCAAATCGGCGGAGACTTGGGCCATTAGGCGGCGTTTGGCACGGTCACGTAGGCCGGCGGAGCCGAAGACGGCAATAACCTGCCCTTGGGTCATCTCCCGCCCGGCTTGGAGGGCGCGGCGCAGGGCGTTGGGGGTGTGGGCAAAATCGACGATGGTTAGAAAGCCTTGCCCCAGGTCGATGGGCTGCATCCGCCCCGGGATAGCGTCTAAGGCTGCCACTCCGGACTGAGCTGCCCCTACAGGCAGGCCCATCCCCTCCACCGTGGCTGCTACGGCTGCCAAGCAGTTGGAGACGTTGTAATCCCCCAGCAGCGCGGTCGTGAAATCTGCCTGAAAGCCATCCCCCACAACGCGAAATGCCAGCCCCTTGGGCGTATGCCGAATATCCTCCGCCCGCACATGGGCCTGAGGGGATAGGCCGTAAGTTATGGGACGCAGGCCACGAGCCTCGGCCAAATCCTGCAAATAGGCGTGGGACTGGTCGTCAGCGTTTAGGACTGCCGCGTGGGGAGAACCCGGGAATTTGGGCGTGGTGGCCGCGACCTGAACGAAAAGCTGGCCCTTGGCGCGGCAATAGGCTTCGTAACTCCCGTGGTAGTCAAGGTGCTCGTGAGTGATGTTGGTAATCACGCCGACATCGAAGTGACATTCGCCTAATCTATTTTGCGCCAATCCGTGCGAGGTGGCCTCTAAGACGACGTGGGTCAGGCCGGCTTCCACCATCTCGGCCAGGTAACGCTGAAGGTGGGGGGCTTCGGGGGTGGTGACGTGAAAGCCGGTGTCGAGGGTTTTGTTACCGATGATGGCATTGACGGTAGTTATCATCCCCGCTTTGAGTTGCGCGGCTCGCAGGATGTGGAATATCAGGTTGGCGGTGGTGGTCTTGCCGTCCGTTCCCGTCACGCCAATCACGGTCAACTTCCGAGCTGGGAAATCGTAGAGGGCGGCTGAAAGCGCGGCGAGGGCGTGGCGAGGGTCTCTCACCCGGTAATAGGGGGCTGGTATAAGGGGAATCTCCCGGCTTCGCCGTGTGCCAACCACTGCTGCCACCCCGCGTTTTACAGCGTCTGGAATGTAGTCATGTCCATCTACGGTGTTGCCCGGTATAGCGACAAATAAGGCTCCCGGGTGCGCTTGGCGGGAGTCGAGGACTATCTCGGTTATTTCAAGATCAGGGCTGTTTTCGACGTTTAGAGGGGTAATGGATTCAAGGAGTTTGGGGAGGGAGATGGTATGTTTGGGCATAATTAGGATTCCTGGGAGTGAAGAGGGATGCGTGTTGCGTGAGAAGGTGAAGTTACGTTTTACGTTTTACGTTTCACGTTTCACGTTTCACGTTTTACGTTTTACGTTTTACGTTTCACGTTTCACGTTTTGCGAGATACGGGAATGTGTTTTTGTTGTGCTTTGGTTGTTTAGATCATTCTGCCCTACTTATACTATGTTTGTGGTATCATTTCAAGGAAGATGTGCAGCATTTACATTCCAACTACCAATAAAGAAGAAAACCTATGCCGAATAATACCTCCTTCCAAGAACGTATTCAGCAAATTCTAAAACTGGCTGATGACATTGAAGCACAACTCACTTCACTCCCCTTCACCATGCCAAGGGGGCTGCCTAATAATGTCCTCCATTTGAAAAAGAACGTCAAGGATTTGCAAAGGGGCATTACCAGACTGGAAAGTGAGCGGCAAGATTTGCTTGGTTTGGCAGACATCGGCAAAGTCATTAACTCCTCTTTGAAACTGAATGACGTTTTGCGCATCGTTATGGATACCCTTATCCGCCTCACAGAGGCTGAGCGGGGTTTTCTCATGTTGCGAGATCAGGAAACAAACGAGCTTAGCACGCAGATAGCTCGAAACTGGGAACAAGAATCAATCGCTCCCGATGAATTCGCCGTCAGCCAAACCGTCATCAATCGAGTAGCTGAACAAGGTGAACCAATTCTGACGACCAACGCCCAAGAGGACACCCGTTTTGATAGCCAAGAAAGTATTATAGCCTACAAATTGCGCTCTATTTTATGCGTTCCCCTTATGTTAAAGGATCGGCTCACGGGCGCTATTTATGCCGTTAACCGCATCCAAACGGGGCTTTTTACTGAATTTGACTTGACACTCCTGGCGGCTTTTGCTAACCAAGCTGTTGTCGCAATTGAAAACGCCCGCCTCCCTGAATCTGTGCAACAGACGCTGGCTGAAGTGACT